>DATGKG010000168.1:0-2887 GCA_035294805.1 Binataceae bacterium (SeqCode)
CTGAATTGGATTCCAGGCAAACGCGCGAGTCACATTGCCCTGTTTTTTTCGGCGCACTTTATCGCTTCGTTGGTGTTGCTGGCGGCAATCGCGACGGCAGGATTTTGGTGGCGAAACTTGGCACAGTGCAGACTTACCCCAGCGGGTACGGTAAATAATTAGTTGTGAAGGAACCGGGACCGGAGTTCATCAAAAGTGAGAATGGGCGCAAGCTCGCTTATCTCCATCGCGATATCGCACGTTTGGCGCCCGCGCTGCTGGTAGAAATCGATCGAACCCTGCACTCCGGAAAAAAGGGCGCGGGCAATCGTGAAAGTGGCTATCCGGTGAATGTCGATGGCGCGCCGCAGCTGTTCGTGCGCCGCTCGATGCGTGGCGGCATGATGCGCTTTCTGGGCGACCTCTACATCGGGTTTTTCCCGCGCATGCTTAGCGAGCTGAACGTGATTGCCGAAGCGCGTCATCGCGGCGTGCCGGTTCCCGAGCCGATGGGCGCGATCGTCGATCGCGTCGGTCCCGCGCTTTATCGCGGCGCGGTCATCACCAGGGCCATCCCCGGCATGACGATGCTGGAATTCGTCAAAGTCGAGACCGATCCGCGCAGCCTCAGCCACGTGGTGCGGATGGCGCGCTACTCGATCGACACCATGCATGAGCACGGCCTCATCCACGATGACCTAAATCTGAACAATTTGTACGTATCGATGGAGGGCGACGGATTTACTGTGGTGCTGCTGGATTTCGATAAGGCGCGACTGCTGGCTAAAGCCGTTCCCAACTCCGCGCGTAAGCGCAATTTCAAACGGCTCGCGCAATCGATCCGTAAGCTCGATCCGGACGGGCGCTATCTGAACGATGCGTCGCTCAAAATTATCACAGGGTAGTTCCTACAGAATGTAGGGACGAACTATTCGCGCGCGCCGTTCTGTTGCCCCAGGCGCGAGACCCGCATCACTCCATCAATTGCCGCGATCGAGCTCATCAGCGTATTCAATTGCCGCGCGCTGGTGACGCTGAGTTCGAAGATCGATAGCGCGCGGCCATCGGTTCCCTTGGTTTTCACCTCGGCAGTCGTGATGTTGACGCCCACCGTGGCGATCGCTTTGGACATCGCGGCGAGCAGGCCCGGTTGATCGGCGCACAGCACTTCGAGGCGGATCGGGCGCGGCGTCGCTTCGTCGTCCTTCCAAACTACCGGCACGCGCCGTTGTGGGTCGGAGAGCAAAGCGGTGGGACATCCGGCGAGATGGACGGTGACGCCGCGGCCGCGGGTGATGAATCCCGTGATCGCTTCGCCGGGCAGCGGATTACAGCATCGCGCGAAGCGAACCATCATGTCGCCGATGCCGGAAACGACCACCGCTCCACTGGCGGCACGACGCGCTTCCTTGGCGGCGCGTTCGGCCGTTATGGGTCCGGGCGCTGCGGGCGTTTTTTCCCCGCGATAGATTTTCAACTCATCGGCAGTGAGCACCTTGCCCAGCAACTGGCCCGGCGTGATCAGGCCGTAGCCGACCGCCGCGAGCAGACCATCGACATCCCGCTGGGAGAATTCCTTGAGCACGCCGTCCATGCGCTTGTCGTGGATCAGCTGATTGACGGTGAGCTTGAGCTGCTCGAGTTCGCGATCGAGTAGCGATACGCCTAAATCCCGCGAGCGTTCCGACTGCTGCTGCCGGAACCATTGACGAATCCGGCTTTTGGCGCGCGCGGTCGCAACGAAGTTCGCCCAGTCCTTGCCGGGCGCCTGCTTGTCATTGGTGATGACCTCGACGGTATCGCCCGAGTTGAGACGATAACGCAGCGGCACCATGCGGCCGTTTATGCGCGCACCCGAAAGATGATTACCGACGTCGGAGTGAATCCGATACGCGAAATCGATTACGCTCGCGCCCTTGGGGAAATCGAGCACGTCTCCCTTGGGCGTGAAGACGAAAACCTCCTCCGGGAAAAGATCGTCGCGAACCGTGGAAAGAAATTCCTGCGGATCCTTCAGATTCTGTTGCCATTCGACCAGGCGCCGCAGCCACGAGAAGCGCTCGGTGTCGCGCTGTTCGGCGGACACGCCCTGCTTGTAGGACCAATGCGCGGCGATTCCCTCCTCGGCCACGCGATGCATATCGCGGGTGCGAATCTGCACTTCCATGCGCTGTCCGCGCGGACCGATCACGGTGGTGTGCAGCGACTGGTACATGTTGGGCTTGGGCAGCGCGATGTAGTCCTTGAAGCGGCCCGGCACCGGTTTCCAGTTCGCATGCACCACGCCGAGCGCCTCATAACATTCGCGCACCGAGCCGACGATGATTCGAAACGCGACCAGGTCGTAGATCTCATCGAAGGTGAGAGCTTCTTCCTGCATCTTGGAGTGAATCGAGTAGAAGTGCTTGGGCCGGCCGGTAACTTCAGCGAGGACGCCGGAATCTTCGAGGCGCTTGGAAAGAATCTGGATGACCGCGCGAATGTAGTCCTCGCGCTCGACGCGCTTGCTGGCAACGAAAGTCTTGAGGGTGGAGTAGGCGCCGTGGTTGACGTAGCGGAACGCGTTGTCCTCGAGCTCCGACTTCATCCAATAGATGCCGAGGCGATGCGCGATGGGAGCATATATCTCCAGCGTCTCGCGCGAAATTTCCATCTGCCGCTCGGCGCCCAGAGGGCCCAGCGTGCGCATGTTATGGAGTCGGTCGGCGAGCTTGATCATGACGACGCGGATGTCCTGCGCCATCGCGATGATCATCTTGCGGAAATTCTCGGCCTGCTTTTCCGCGCGGCTGGAAAACGTGATCTTCGAAACCTTGGTGACGCCGTCCACCAGCCGCGCGACCTCGGCCCCAAAAAGCGCTTCGACTTCCTGCAGCGAGGTCCCGGTATCCTCGACCACGTCGTGAAG
>DATGKG010000169.1:0-3888 GCA_035294805.1 Binataceae bacterium (SeqCode)
CGAAGGTGATGCGCTCGCGCTGCTTGAGCGGTAGGCGTTTGCATGCATCGAGGAGCACTTCGAGCGGGTAGCGTTTGTTGATCGGCGCCAGCCGATCGCGAAGTTCATTGGTCGTCGCATGCAGCGATACCGCGATGCGCACGGGCACTTCCTGAAGTAGCCGCTCCATCATCGGGACGATGCCGACGGTGGAGACCGTGATGCGTCGCGGCGAGATGCCCATCCCCCATGCGGACGTCATGATGGTGAGCGCCTTGACTAGCCGCTGGTAGTTGGCGAGCGGCTCGCCCATCCCCATGAAAACGTAGTTGGTGAGATGCTCGTCGGCATCGAGTTCGCGGCGCGCGAGGAAAACCTGGCTAACGATTTCGCTGACGGTGAGATTGCGATGGAGCCCCATCCGCGCGGTCGCGCAGAACTCGCACGCCATCGCGCATCCGGCCTGGGACGACATACATAGGGTGATGCGCTGGTTGAGTTTTTCACCGGCGGGTGTCGCTTCCAACTCACGCGAAGGAATGATGACGCTTTCGATCGCCTCGCCATCGGCAAGCCGAACGAGCAGCTTGCGAGTACCATCCGATGAGCGCGCAACTGTCGCGGTCGCACTGGATCCAATCTTAAAGTGATGCTTTAGATGCTCGCGGAACGGCTTCGGCAGGTCGAGCATAGCATCGAAGGACTGGAGGCCTCGGCCGTAGATCCATCCTGCGAGCTGCTTGGCGCGAAACGATCGCTCACCTGCAGCCGCAACAACCTCTTCGAGTCCCGCTAAATCGAGGTCGCGAATATCCGCGAGCTGATGGTCTAGCCCATGCTCGATAACTGATGAGTCCGTCTGATTCACGAGGGACTCATTCTATCGGAAATCGGAAGGTAAGGCAGTTGGGTTCGCCTCACACCAAGTCGAGGCTGCTGAAGAAGAATGGGACCTCCTGCGCGGCGGTTTCGGGCGCGTCGGAGCCGTGCACGGCGTTGCGCTCGATGTTCTCGCCGAAGTCATAGCGAATCGTTCCCGCAGCAGCCTTCTTCGGGTCGGTCGCGCCCATCAACTCGCGCCATCGCTTGATGGCGTCCTCGCCTTCCAGGCACATTACGACCACCGGTCCCGAGCTCATGTAGGTACAAAGGTCGTTGTAGAACGGCCGCGCCTTATGCACCTCGTAAAAGCGCTCGGCCTGCTCGCGCGAGAGCTTCGTGAGGCGCATCGCGCGGACCTTCAGCCCCGATTGCTCGATTCTCTTTATGATGTCGCCGATGAGCGCGCGGGCCACGGCGTCAGGTTTTATGATTGCAAATGTCTTTTCCATTAAATTATTCCTCGACTCCGCTGCGCTCCGCCTCGGAAGCGCCTGCGGCGCGGCGCTTTCGCGCCCCCTTCGGGCCTCACATCAAGATCAGGAACTTTTTTCCAAAAGATTCTTCATCGTGATGCCCATCTCGGCCGGGCTCATCGCGACCGTGATGCCGGCGGCCTTCAATGCCGCGATCTTGTCCGCCGCCGTGCCGCGTCCGCCTGAGATGATAGCGCCCGCGTGACCCATCCTGCGTCCCTTCGGCGCCGTCTGACCGGCGATAAATGCGACCACTGGTTTCTTGACGTTTTGCTTCACGAATTCGGCCGCTTCTTCTTCCGCGGTGCCGCCGATTTCGCCGATCATCACGATGGCGCGGGTCTTGGGATCGTCATTGAACATCCGCAGCGCATCGATATGCGAGGTCCCGACGATCGGATCGCCTCCGATGCCGATGCAGCTCGACTGCCCGATGCCCAAATTGGTCAGCTGAAAGACCGCCTCGTACGTCAGCGTGCCCGAGCGCGAGACGACGCCGACCTCGCCCGGCTTGTGGATGTAGCCCGGCATAATGCCGATTTTGCATTCGCCCGGCGTGATGATACCCGGGCAGTTCGGCCCGATAAGCCGGCTCTTGCTGCCCTGCATGTAGCGCCGGACTTTCACCATATCGACCACCGGCACGCCCTCGGTAATGCAGATGACCAGCTCGATACCGGCCGCGACCGCCTCGAGGATTCCGTCGGCGGCGAACGCGGGCGGCACGTAGCTCACGCTGGCATTACATCCGGTAGCTTTTCGTGCCTGTTCGACGGTATCGAAAATCGGAATGCCTTCGAAGTTCGTGCCGCCCTTGCCGGGCACCACGCCCGCGACCATCTGGGTGCCGTATTCCTTGCACGCGCGGGTATGAATCTGGCCGGTCGCGCCGGTTATCCCCTGCGTCACGACCCGAGTGTTCTTGTCGACGAGAATGCTCATGTTACGCCCTGACTCCGATCGCCTCGGTCACCTTGCGCGCCGCATCGGCGAGGTCAGACGCGCCAATCACCTTGATTCCCGACTCGGCAAGAATCCTTTTGCCCTCGACCACGTTGGTGCCTTCCATGCGCACCACCAGCGGCACGTTCAGATTGACCTGCTTCGCCGCCTCGACGACGCCCTGCGCGAGCACGTCGCATCGCATGATGCCGCCGAAGATGTTGATCAGGACGCCTTTGACGCGCTTGTCCGCGAGGATGATGCGAAACGCGGCCGCGACCTTCTCGGTGCTCGCGCCGCCGCCGACATCGAGGAAGTTGGCGGGCTCCGCGCCGTAATGCTTGACGATGTCCATCGTCGCCATCGCGAGTCCTGCGCCATTCACCATGCATCCGATGTTGCCGTCGAGATGCACATAGCTGAGGTCGAACTTCGCCGCCTCGGTCTCCGCGGGGTCCTCCTCGTTCGGGTCGCGCAGCTCGCGGATCTCCGGATGACGAAAGAGTCCGTTGTCATCGAAGGACATCTTCGCGTCGAGGCAGATGACGCGGCCATCCTTCGTCACCACCAGCGGATTGATTTCGATCAGGGAGGCATCGGTTTCGATGAATGCGCGATAGAGCGCCGACAGCAGCGAAACGAACTGGCCGACCTGCTTGTCCTTGAGCCCGAGGCCGAATGCGATTTTGCGTCCGAGGAATGCCGACACGCCGAGCAGCGGATCGATCGGTTCCGTCATGATGCGATCGGGCGTCTTGGCGGCGACTTCCTCGATTTCCATCCCGCCTTCGGTGCTGGCGATGACGGCGACCGATTGCGCCTTGCGATCGACGACGAGGCCGAGGTACAGCTCGCGGGCGACCTCGCTGGCCTCCTCGACATACATCTTGCGCACGATGCGTCCATCGGGGCCAGTCTGATGCGTGACGATTTTGTTGCCGAGCCATTTGGCCGCGAACGCGCGGGCCTCCTCGGCGCTGGATACGAGCTTGACGCCGCCGGCCTTGCCGCGCCCGCCGGCATGGATTTGCACTTTGACGACGGCCTTGGGCTGACCGAGATCGTTGAATGCCTTGGCCGCATCGTCGGCGGTGGCAACGCCCTCACCTTTCGGCACGGGCACGCCGAAGCCGTCTAGAACCTGTTTCGCCTGGAACTCATGAATGTTCATTCGTATGCCTTTGTTGTGATGCCCTCATTCCGCTTTTCGGAATTTCAAGGAATCGAACCCCGCGATTATATGTAGAACGGAAGCGAATTAGGAGAGCACCAGGGCGGACGATTAGATGCGCTCTCAAAGTGAGCCGGCAGAAGTACCTGATGCGAGTTTGAAGCGGCGCGGAGGCATTGGTGCCTCCGCGCCGCGGTCAGAGAGGAGGAGCTAGAACGCGAACTCGAGATTGACCTCAACCGCATGGGTGTCGCGCGGCACCGGCTGGTTGATGTTCTTAGGTGGCTGGAACTTCGGCGCAGTCGCTGACGTGGTGTTCTTGATGGGCAGGAACACGTCGGCGAAGCTGTTGGCGTAGGTCGTCGAGAACGGCGTCTGGTCGTGGTAGAACTGCAGGTTCTGCGTATCGACCGCCAGCCGCACGAACTCGTTGATCTGCCA
>DATGKG010000170.1:0-5203 GCA_035294805.1 Binataceae bacterium (SeqCode)
CCCATTGCTCTTATCTTGGTGTCTTTGTGCCTTCGTGTTTTGCCTGGATCCTATCTGCCGGTTTCTTCCTCCCCTCCTGGTTCACTTGATAGCCACCGCGTTCGGAGGCGAGGCGATGCCGCCTTCGAGGTTCATCGGCACCGATACCATCATGAATTCGTAACGCTTGTCGGCTGCGCAATCCTCCGCGAGTGGATCGAGAATGAATTGCTCGCCCAGCGGCAGCCCCAGCATCGAGAGCGTGCGATAGTGAATGGCGCCCTCGTCGCGGAAATCCCATGGCCATGGCTCGACCGCCGGGCAATCGGTGCCGATGGCGGCGACGCGATTGTCCCATAGCCATCCGACCATCTCGCGCGATGGATCGATGCCGCAGGCCTTGAGCGCCTCCAGCGGCGCCATCGCGGTCTTCTCCGCCGCTGACGCCTTCTCGTAAGCCGCCATCCATCCGGTGCGCACCAGCAGGATCGATCCCGGCTTGAGGCTGCCGGCCTGCGCCTTCAGCGCATCCTGCAAATCCTTCAGCGTATATTTTTCATCGGTGAGCGGATTGAGTGGGCGTCCCGCCTCATTGCGATACTTGCACGCATCGATTAGCACGCCGCGACCGACCACCTTGTTCGCCCATTTGTCGATGCTGAGCTTGCCGCCTGGGCCGCTCTTGATCTGACTGTCCTTCACGCCGTTGTAGTAGGCCTGATGCTTGATGTGGCCGACGTGGCCGAGCCCGTCCCACTGGCTGCCTTCCTGCGTGTTGTAGTTGTCGATCGAATCGTCGTGGCCGAGCAGCCCGTAGCTTTCGAAACTCAGGATGGTGTGCTTGGCGGGATTGCGATTGAACAGCGGCGGCGTCGCGTAATTGATTTTGGTATCGAGGCGGAAAACTTTTCCGTTGCGCACCAGCCCGGCCGCCTCGACGATGGCCTCGGGACTGAGAAAATTGAGGCATCCGAGTTCGTCGTCATCGCCGAAGACTCCCCACGATGAATCCGCCGGCGCACCTTTCTTCACCGGCAACTCCGCGAAGCGAGGAACTTTGTTGAAATCGATCTTTGCCATTGAGCTATCCTCCAAGCGCGTCACTTATACCCGTCTTGCGCCGACCGCGTGGAATGTCAAGCGCCGCCAATATTTAGTACGGTGATGCGGTCGGAAATTTGATGGGTAAAGCTGTCATCGATATCGAAGGCCTGCGCGTCGAGCGCGAGGCGGTGATCCTCGAACGCATCGACTGGCGCGTCGAGGCCGGCCAGCATTGGGTGATCCTCGGCGCCAACGGCTCGGGCAAAACCTCGCTGCTGAGTGCGATGACCGGATATCTGCCGCTCACCGCCGGCAACATCAGCGTCCTCGGCGAGACCTACGGCAGGACCGACTGGCGCGACCTGCGCACCCGCGTCGGCATCGTCAGCAGCGCGATTCAGCAACTGATGCCCGCGCACGAGACCTCGCTCGATGCGATCATCAGCGGCAAGCGCGCGATGATTGGCCTATGGGGCGACACCGCGGCCGACGATCGCTCGCGCGCGCTCGACATCCTCCGGCAGATCGAGGCCGACGCGATCGCGGATCGTCCGTGGCGGTTTCTCTCGCAAGGCGAACGCCAGCGCGTGCTGATCGGACGCGCGCTGATGGCGAAGCCGGAGCTGCTCATACTCGATGAGCCGTGCGCCGGACTGGATCCGGTCGCGCGCGAGCAGTTCCTGCAATTCCTCGAGCGCCTGTCGCATGACGCTGGTGCGCCGAGCCTCGTGCTGGTGACGCATCATGTCGAGGAGATCATGCCGGGCTTCTCGCACGTGCTGATTCTAAAGCGCGGACGCGTCCTAGCCTCGGGCGCGAAGGATCGCGTGATGACGGCCGCGCATCTTTCGGATGCCTTCGGCGCGCCGCTGAACCTTACGCATACGAACGGGCGCTACTCGCTTATAGTGTCGGGCAATTCCTCGAAAGTGATGTGAGATGGGGCGATTGACGAAATATCCCTCGACGCTAATCGCCGTGACTATCGCCATCGCGATCTTTGTCCACGCCGCGGTGCGCTTCAGCGCGGCCGCCGAGGATGTAGGCCGCGCAGCTCCTACGCCTGCGCCATCCGATGAGGCGCAACTGGAGCACAGCTTCGACGCGGCGATTTCGCCCAACGATTTGCGCGACTGGATGAAGGTGCTCGCGAGCGAGCCCAATCAGGTCGGCTCTCCGCATAACAAAGCCAACGCCGAGCGCATCCTCGGATGGTTCAAGGACTTCGGTTGGGATTCGCATATCGAGACTTTCGACGTGCTCTATCCGACGCCGATCAGCGAAACGCTGGAGCTGACCGCCCCCAAGCCGTTCAAGGCCACGCTCCAGGAACCGCCCATCGCCGGCGATTCGAGTGCGACAGCGACGGATTACGCGCTGCCCGCGTATGTCGAATATGCGCGCGACGGCGACGTGACCGCGGGCCTCGTCTACGTCAACTACGGAATGCAGGACGACTACCTGATGCTCGAGCGGCTCGGCGTCAGCGTCACAGGCAAAATCGCGATCGCGCGCTACGGCAAAGGCTGGCGCGGGGTCAAACCTAAGCTAGCGCAGGATCACGGCGCGGTCGGATGCATCATCTATTCGGATCCCGCCGAGGACGGTTACGCGGTCGATGACACCTATCCAGCCGGTCCGATGCGGCCGAGCGCGGGAGTGCAACGCGGATCGGTGCTGGACTTTTCGTTCTATCCGGGCGATCCCCTCACGCCCGGAATCGGCGCGACCAAAGACGCGAAGCGGCTGCAAATCGCGGACGCGCCGACCATCATCAAAATTCCCACCGTTCCGATTTCGTATGGCGATGCGCAGGTGTTCCTCGCATCGATGCAAGGTCCGGTCGCGCCGGCAAGTTGGCGCGGTGCGCTGCCGATCACCTATCACGTCGGTCCCGGTCCGGCGACGGCGCATCTTGCGATCAAATCCGATTGGAGCCTCAAGGAAATTTACGACGTCGTTGCGACGATGAAAGGTGCGACCTATCCGGACCAATGGATTGTGCGCGGGAACCATCATGACGGATGGGTGTTCGGCGCAACCGATCCGATCTCGGGTCAGGTCGCGCTGCTCGCGGAGGCCAAGGCGATGGGCGCGCTGGCGAAGAATGGATGGCGGCCGAATCGGACCATCGTCTACACCAGCTGGGACGGCGAGGAGCCGATGCTGCTCGGTTCCACCGAATGGGCGGAGGCGCATGCGAGCGAGCTCAAGAAAAACGCTGTCCTCTACATAAATTCCGATTCCAACGCGCGCGGCTTTCTCGAGGCGGGCGGCAGCCAGGACCTCGCGCATCTGGTGAACGACGTCGCCAATGACGTGATCGATCCCGAGACCAAGGTTTCCATCGGGCAGCGGCTGCGCGCAAAGATCCGCGTCGCGGCGCTGGATGCTGGCGCGAGTGAGCGTCTTAAGGCCGAGGCAAAGCTCGCTGCTGACGCGAGCAAGGATTTGCCGATCGAGGCGCTCGGCTCTGGTTCGGATTTTTCCGCGTACCTCGATCATCTCGGCATCGCGACGCTCGACCTCGGCTTCGGTGAGGAGGGCGAGGGCCGCGGCGTCTATCACTCGCGCTACGATACCTTCGAGCATCACACCCGCTTCGTCGATCCGGGCTTCGTCTACGATGCGCTGCTGGCGAAGACGATTGGGCGCATGGTGATTCGCGCCGCCGACAACGCTCTTCCGCTTCAGCGCGCGGGCGACTTTGCCGATGCGATTTCGGAAGACCTCGATCAGGTGAAGAAGCTCGCCGATCAGAAGCGCGACGAGGCCGAGACGCAAGCGAAGTTGTTGCATGATCGCGCTTTCCAACTCGCCGCAGATCCGACCAAATCGAGTGGCGTGCCTGCCGGGCTCGATCGCGTTCCGCATATCGAGTTCGCCGTCCTCGATGACGCCGTAGATCACCTCAAGCGCAGCGCCAAGGCCTACGACGATGCGCTTTCGAAAAATGGCGCGAACCTTGACGCCGCGCGGATGTCGCATCTGCAGACGCTGATGCTGACCATCGATCAGACGCTCGCGCCCGACGTCGGGCTGCCTGGACGCCCCTGGTACAAGAATCTTGTGTATGCGCCCGGGCGATTCAGCGGCTATGGCGCGAAGACCTTGCCCGGCGTGCGCGAGGCGATCGAGGATCGGCGTTGGGCGGACGCCGATCGCTACGCGAAGCTCACTGCCGATGCGCTCAACGCCTACAGCGATCGCCTCGATCAGGCGACCGCAGTGCTCTCCTCGCCGTCAGCATGACCGCTACACATCCTGCGCTCGCCCCGCCATAATGATTGCCCACAATAATGAGGAGCGGATCGAAGATGAGCGATCTCGATACCTTCCGAAAAGAAACGCGTACGTGGCTCGAGGCAAATTGTCCTCCCGAGATGCGCCGGCCGGCCACGGGCGAAGATGACACCTGCTGGGGCGGGCGTAAGTGGAAGTTCAAGTCCGAGGCGCAGCGCCAGTGGATGGAGCGGATGGCGGCCAAGGGATGGACGGTGCCCGAATGGCCGCGCGAGTACGGCGGGGGCGGACTTTCGCGCGACGAGGCGAAAATCCTGCGTCAGGAAATGGCCGCGCTCGGATGCCGCTCGCCGCTCGACAGCTTCGGCATCTGGATGCTCGGGCCCGCGCTGCTGAAATATGGCAACGAGGCGCAGAAGAAAGAGCATCTGCCGAAAATCGCGCGCGGCGAAATCCGCTGGTGCCAGGGATACTCGGAGCCCGGCGCCGGCTCCGACCTCGCGTCGCTGCAAACCCGCGCCGAGCTTCGGGGCGATCACTTCGTCGTCAACGGCTCGAAGATCTGGACCTCATACGCGGACAGGGCGGATTGGATTTTCTGCCTGGTGCGCACCGATCCTGCGGCGCCCAAGCACGAGGGCATCAGTTTCATTCTGTTCGATATGGAAAGCGCAGGCGTGTCGGCGAAACCGATCACGCTGATCTCGGGCGCGTCGCCCTTCTGCCAGACATTTTTCGATGACGTTGCCGTGCCCAGAGAAAATCTCGTCGGCACGATGAACAAAGGGTGGGAGATCGCGAAGTACCTGCTAACGCACGAGCGCGACATGATCGGCGGGATGGGCCGCACCTCGGATACCCGCACGCTCGGGCAGATCGCGGCTGAGCAAGTCGGTCTCGAAAACGGCGTGCTCGCGGATACCGTGCTGCGTGGGCA
>DATGKG010000171.1:0-10196 GCA_035294805.1 Binataceae bacterium (SeqCode)
CCACGGTCACGAACGTGTCGCCTTCGGAAGTTATTCTGGATGTCGACCGCGTGGCACAGCGCGATATTCCGGTACACGTCGATGTTGATGGCAAGCCCGCGCCGGGTTACGAAGTCGCATCATCAGAGGCGAAGCCCGCGACAGTGATGGCCATCGGTCCCAGCCGCTACGTTAATACGCTGGGGCAAATCCCGACCGAGCCATTCGATATTAGCGGTGTGAATGCCGATGTCGAACGCCGCGTCGATCTGGAAAATCCCAATCCGGCGGTCGTGCTCACCGCGATGCGAGTGGATGCGAAAGTTCATGTCGATGAGAAGGTTTCCGATCGCGAGTTTCGCGCGGTTAGCGTCGAGGTCCGCGATAGCGACTACAAATTCAACGTCGCGCCCAATCGCGCTACGGTCGTGGTTCGCGGCCCGATGCTGAAGCTGCAGGGACTGGACCCCAATGGAATCGCATACGTGGATGCGAAAGAATTGACCCCGGGCTCGCACGAAGTGCCGCTGCAGGTCGACCTGCCCGACGGCATGCAGGTCGTGCATTCGTCGCCGGAAAAAATCCGGTTGCGGCTTTATCACGAGAGACGGAGTAGCGCGGATGAGCACGCCTCGTAAGCTTTTCGGCACCGACGGTGTGAGAGGCGTCGCGAACGAAGAGCCGATCACCTCGGAGACCGCACTGAAACTCGGCCGCGCGCTCGCGCACGTCTTTCGCGGAAAGCACGGACGTCATCGCAGGATTCTTATCGGCAAGGACACGCGCCTTTCCGGCTACATGCTCGAGACCGCAATCGCGTCGGGCATCTGCTCGATGGGCGTCGATGTGTGGCTGACCGGACCGCTGCCAACCCCCGGCATCGCGTATCTCACTCGCAGCATGCGCGCTGACGCGGGCGTCGTGATTTCCGCATCGCACAATCCGTTTCAGGACAACGGAATAAAGTTTTTCTCGCGCGATGGTTTCAAACTCGACGATGAACTGGAAGCGCGCATCGAGGAGCTGGTCTTCGACGACAGCGCGCTGGCGCACGGACGCGCGAGCAATGGTGATATCGGCAAGGCCGACCGCATCGACGACGCGCTCGGACGCTATCTGGTGTTTCTCAAAAATTGCGTGCCGCGCAGCGTGAACTTCGAATCGATGCGCATTGCGATCGATTGCGCGAATGGCGCCGGATACAAAGTCGGTCCCGATGTACTCGGAGAACTCGGCGCCGACGTGATTCCGATCGGCGTCGATCCCAACGGTATCAACATCAATGACGGATGCGGCGCGGTGCATCTCGAGAAAATTCGCGAAACCGTTCTGCGCGAGCGATGTCATGTCGGCATCGCGCTCGACGGCGACGGCGATCGCTTGATGCTTATCGACGAGAAGGGCGGGGTCTTCGATGGCGACGACGTGATGGCGGTGATGGGCCGCTCTATGGCGAAGTCGGGGACGCTCCGCGATGGTGCCGTAGTCGCCACCGTGATGAGCAACTTCGGCCTCGAGGTTGCGCTGCGCGACGCGGGCCTGAAGCTGATTCGCACCGAGGTCGGCGATCCCGCGGTGGTGCGCGAGATGCGCACGAATTCCTACAACCTCGGCGGCGAGCAATCCGGCCACGTCATCTTCATGGATCATTCGACGACAGGCGACGGTCTCATCAGCGCGCTGTTGATGCTCTCGCATATGGCGGAAGCGGGCCGGCCGCTGAGTGAGCTGCGCGCGATGAAGCGGATGCCGCAGGTGCTGCAGAACGTGCGCGTGAAGGAGCGTCTTCCGCTCGCCGACATGCCGGACGTCGTGCGCGTGATCGCCGATGTCGAGAAACGCCTCGCGGGAAGTGGCCGCCTGCTGGTGCGCTATTCGGGTACCGAGATGCTGGCGCGCGTGATGGTCGAGGGCGCGGATCAGGCGCAGATCGGCGCGCTGGCGCGCGAGATTGGCGACGCGATCCAGCGCCGCGTCGGCGAGTAATCGCTAGCGTTTACGCCTGGTCGCTGACTTGGCTTTGGCTTCAGGAGCCGGGGCGATCGCTTTCAGATAAAGTCCAACCGTTTTCTTCAATCCCAGATAAATCGCGTCACAAAATAGCGCGTGGCCGATTGAAACTTCCTGAAGGCCGCGCACGTTTTTCACATATGCGGGAAGATTCTCGGTGTTCAGGTCGTGGCCGGCGTTGATTCCGAGGCCGGCGCTTTCCGCGGCTTGCGCGCTTTCGACATGTTGCGCTAGAACGCGCTCGAAGTCGGAGGTGCCGAACGCGTGCGCGTAAGGTCCGGTGTAGAGTTCGACGCGATCGGCGCCGCATTCTTTCGCCATCGCAATCATCGAGGGATCGGCATCGGCAAACATACTGACGCGAATGCCGTCGTCGTGAAGCGGCGTCGTTACGGCGATGAGAAATTCCCGGCGCGCGCTGAAATCCCATCCGTGATCGGAGGTGAGTGCATCGGGCGGATCAGGAACAAGCGTCACCTGCGTCGGCTTGACCTCGCAAACGAGATTCAGAAACTCGGGCGTCGGATAACCTTCGATATTGAATTCGGTCTTGTACTCTGCGCGCAGCATCGCGTCGAGTTCGCGCACGTCCTTGTACGTGATGTGGCGCGCGTCCGGCCGCGGATGCACCGTTATGCCGTGGCATCCGGCGTCGAGGCTGGTGCGCGCGGCTTGCAGCACGCTCGGCATATCTCCGCCGCGCGAATTGCGCAGCAGCGCGACCTTGTTGACGTTGACGCTGAGCCGAACCATCGCAGTCATGATGCTACAAAGTGGCGGCTTAGTCGACGCGCCGGCTAAATGCGGTCGATCATACGGTCTGCTAGCATTTGAGGAGTCATGAAGCTTCTCACCGCCGCGCAGAGCCGCGAACTCGATCGACTGAGCCAGGAAAAGTACGGCGTCGCCTCTTATTCGCTGATGACCAACGCGGGCGAGGCAGTGGCGCGCGTGGCAACTGAGAAGTCTCGCGCGCGGATTTCGGAGGGCGCGCTGATCGTCGCGGGAAAGGGCAACAACGGCGGCGACGGGATGGTCGCCGCGCGCAAGCTGCGCCAAGACGGTGTGAAAGTTCGCGCCATCCTGCTCGCCAAGGCATCGACGCTCAAGGGTGATGCTGCCCGAGCCCACAACGATTTCATCGCGGCTGGCGGTGACGTTACCGAAGTCGAAACCGAAGCGGCGCTAGCTGACGCGATGCGCAGGCGGCCGGGCATCGTCATCGATGCGATCTTCGGCACCGGACTGAACGCCGAGGTGAGCGGCCTTCCTCGCGCGGCAATTGAAAAAATAAACAGCTTGAAGACTCCGGCAGTCGCGATCGATATCGCCTCGGGCGTGAATTCGGATACCGGCGCGGTGATGGGCGCGGCAATCGACGCCGCACTCACGGTTACATTCGGCTTCGCGAAGTACGGGCACGTCTCGTATCCGGGCGCGCAACAATGCGGCGAATTGAAGGTCGAGCAGGTTGGCTTTGCGCCGCAAGCCATTGATGAGATCGCGCCGAAGGGTCTTTTCATCGAGGCAAAAGACGCGCGCGAATGGATGAAGCCGCGTGCCGACAACTCGCATAAGGGAATGTACGGGCACGTGATGGTGATTGCCGGCTCGCGCGGCAAAGCCGGCGCGGCGTTGCTTTCGTCGCGAGGTGCATTGCGCGCCGGCGCGGGGCTGGTGACCGCGGCGATTCCGAATTGTGTCGCCGATATAGTCGCGTCCGGGCAGGCCGAGCTGATGACGGAAGCGATTGTCGATCGCGACGGTCACTTCGAGGGCCACGCGGCGGCCAGCACGCTCGCGTCGCTGATAAAACCGATGAGTTCGATTGTGGTTGGGCCGGGAATCGGCGTTAGCGACGGCACCATGGAACTTATCGCATGGCTCATCGATGAAGGCGTCGCATCCGACCGTCCGATGCTCATTGATGCCGACGGTCTCAACATCTTGGCGCAGATCGGTCCCGACAAATTGAAGCACGCGAAGGGTCCGGTAGTGCTGACACCGCATCCGGGCGAGATGTCGCGCCTGCTCGGCATCAGTACGAAGGAAGTGAACGCCGATCGCATTTCCGCGGCGAAGAAGTTGGCTGAAATTACAGGCGCGGTCGCACTTCTCAAAGGCTCGCGCTCGGTGATTGCTGCTCCGACCGGCGAGGTTTACATCAACTCGACGGGCAATCCCGGCATGAGCACGCCGGGTATGGGCGATGCGCTGTCGGGCATGACGGGTGCCTTTCTCGGCCAGAAGATGGATCCGCTGACGGCGCTGGCGTTCGGCGTCTTCGTTCACGCCTACGCGGCCGATCGCGTCGCGCAACGTTATGGCCGAGTAGGGTACATCGTCGGCGACATGCTCGACGAGCTTCCGCGCGCGATTGACCCGCTGGTCCACTGATCGCGCTACATGAGGGTAGAAACTTGGTTGCCCGAGTTGTACAATTGCACAAGTATGCAGATCGTGATCGACACCTCGGCCATCATCGCGGTTCTCATTCGTGAACCCGAACGCGACGCGCTAATCGAAGCAACGTCTTCGAACGAGCTTCTTGCCCCTCTTTCAGTCCATTGGGAAATCGGAAACGCATTCTCCGCGATGTTCAAGCGAGGTCGATTTCCGCTCCAGGCCGCATGGCAGGCTCTCGAAGACTATGGCCAAATTCCGATCAGGTTTTCAGAAGTTGCACTTGACCGCGCCCTGGAAGTTGCTCACGAGTTCAACACATATGCCTACGACGCATACCTGATCACCTGTGCCCTGCAACATCGGTGTGCGTTGCTTTCCCTCGATAGGGGATTGGTGCGCGCCGCGACCAAGGCCGGAGTCAAAACACTGGAGATACGCTCGTGACGGTCTTTACATTCTCTGAAGCGCGACAGAATTTTGCCTCCGTTCTCGAACAAGCGCGCCGCGAAGGCGCGATCAGAATAAAACGTCGCGATGGTCAGGTGTTCCTCGTTAAACCAGAGCGTTCGTCACGTTCGCCTCTTGATGTACCAGGCGTTGATGCGGACTTTTCCACCGACGAAATCGTGCAAATTGTTCGCGAGATGCGGGAACGCGTCACTGGTCTGCCGACAACGAAGTTTCCGCGCCAATCTACCCGAAAGCGAACGAAGGTGAAGGATCGTTGACCCGCTGGTCCACTGATCGCGCTATAATGATGATGCGGCGGATGCCGCTACTTCCATGACTGAGGCACCTACAGAATCCAGCGCGGATGAAATCATTCTCATCGTCGAGACCAACTCGGCGCGCGAGACGAAAGGATGGGGGCGACGCCTGGGGTCACTCCTCGAAGGTGGCGAGCTGCTCGGCTTCACGGGCGAGTTGGGCGCGGGCAAGACCTGCTTCATCAAGGGACTCGCGCGAGGCTTAAGTCTGCGCGAGGAAGACATCCTGAGTCCCACCTTCACGATGATCCAGGAGCATCACGGCCGCCTGCCGCTCTATCACATCGATCTCTATCGCCTCGAGGCGCCGGTCCTCGACGATCTCGGCCTGCGCGAATATCTCTTTTCGTCAGCGGTCGCCGCAGTCGAATGGTTCGAGCGCCTCCGCGAAGCGCCGGAACTGGAATTCCTTTCGGTGCGCATCGAGTACACGGGGGCGAGCACGCGCCGCCTCGAGTTCCGCGCCACCGGCGATCGTCACGCGGCGATCGTCTCAAAGCTCAAGCATCGTTTCGCGTGACAGAGTGAAGTACTGGGTCGGCGCCGCTCTCACGTCGGTGCTCGTTTCCGGATGCTTGCCGATTCCGCATCTTGAGCCGTCGCCGCATGTGGTCGGCAGGGTCGTGGATGGCCAAACCTGCGCTCCGGTACCCGATACCGAGATAACGATGACAGGGGCTTTCGAAGGAAGTGCGCGCTCGGGTCCTGATGGCAAGTTCGAAATCCCCGAACGACAACATCTAAGACTGCTCGTGACTCTGGGCGACGATGGCTGCGACCTGACGGTAGTACATGCCGGATATTGCGAATGGCACGACCAGACGCTGTGCGGAAAAGTCCACGTTGACTGGGATGTCTATGACGCTTTGCTCGATCCTGATAACGGCTCCTGCGCCTCGCATACGGTTACCTCGGCTCTGGTCTGCGTACCCAATTCCCATCATAATTAGCGATTAACCTGTAAATTCCTGCTTTAAGGCATCATCGAATGGGGCTGGTGGTCCAGAAATACGGCGGCACCTCCGTCGGTACCGTCGATCGTATCAAGGCGGTCGCCGAGCGCGTGTGCGCTGCACATGCGAAGGGCGATCGCATCGTCGTCGTGGTATCCGCGATGGCCGGCGAGACCAATCGCCTATTCAAGCTCGCGAGCGAGCTTAGCGATGCTCCCAATGCGCGCGAGACCGATGTCCTCGTCGCTACCGGCGAGCAGGTTTCCGCGGCGCTCCTCGCGATTCGCCTGACTGCGTTGGGTTTTCCATGCGCGTCGTTCCTGGCGCATCAGTTGAAGATCGCGACCGATTCCAATCACGGCCGCGCGAAGATCAAATCGGTCGAGGCCAATCGCCTCCACAATGTGCTGAAGGAAGGCAAGATCGCCGTCGTCGCCGGCTATCAGGGCGTCGATCCCGAGGGCGATATCACCACGCTCGGACGCGGCGCTTCGGATCTCACCGCGGTCGCGCTCGCGGCCGCGCTCAAGGCCGACCTCTGCGAGATTTATACCGATGTCGATGGCGTTTACACCGCCGATCCGAATATCGTTCCAACAGCACGAAAGCTCGATCGCATCTCATACGATGAGATGCTCGAGATGGCGGGGCTCGGGGCCAAAGTGCTGCAGCTCCGTTCGGTCGAGCTCGCGCGAAGATTCAATGTGCCGCTCGTGGTCCGCTCCAGCTTCGGCGACGGAGTCGGGACCTGGGTCGGACAAGAGGATGCGACTATGGAGGATGTGCTCGTTTCTGGTGTCACGCTCGATCAGAATCAGGCGAAGATTACGATCGCGGGGGTCGAGGATCGTCCCGGGCTGGCGGCGAAAATTTTCGGCCCCATCGCCGACGCCGGCATTATCGTCGACATGATCATCCAGAATGCGAGTGCTGATGGCCGCACCGATATGACTTTCACCGTGACGCGCGACGATTTGAAACGGGCGGCCGATATCGTCAAGCGGATCGGCACTGAGATCGGCATCGCCGGCATCCGTCATGAGGATCCGGTCGCGAAGGTTTCCATCGTAGGACTCGGGATGCGCAGCCATGCGGGCGTCGCGGCCACCATGTTCCGCGTGCTCGCCGAGGAGCGAATTAATATCGAAATGATCGCGACCTCCGAAATTAAAGTTTCGGTGGTGGTCAACTCGAAGTATGGCGAACTCGCCATGCGCGCTCTTCACGATACGTTCATCGGCGCCCAAAGCGGCGCCGCGGAGACCGTTTGATGGCTGCGACGAAGAAAATCGAAATCTACGACACCACGCTGCGCGATGGATGTCAGTCTGAAGATGTTTCGCTCACCACCGAAGACAAAGTTGAGATCGCGCGACGCCTGGACGATCTTGGCGTCGACTACATCGAGGGCGGATGGCCCGGCTCCAATGATCGCGACGCCGCGTTTTTCGGCGCCGTCAAGAAGGCGCACCTCAAGCATTCGAAGATCGCCGCATTCGGCTCGACCCGACGCGCCGGCGTCAAGGCCGCGCAGGATCGCAATCTTCAACTGTTGCTCAAGGCCGATACGCCCGTCGCCACCGTCGTTGGCAAGACGTGGGATCTCCATGTGCGCGAGGCGTTGCGCATCCCGCTCGAGGAAAACTTCGACGTGCTCAGCGACACCATCTCGTTTCTCAAGAAGCATGTCGATGAGGTTATCTTCGATGCCGAACATTACTTCGACGGCTACTTCAACAATCGCGAGTATGCGCTGAACTGCATCCGCACCGTTGCCGAGGCCGGCGCCGATCGCATCTGCCTATGCGATACCAATGGCGGCCGGCTGCCCGAGCAAATCGAAGAGGCGGTGCGCGCCGCGCTCGCGATCGTGAAGTCGCCGATCGCGATCCATTGCCACAATGATTCGGAAGTCGCGGTCGCCAATAGCATCGCGGCGGTCAAGGTCGGCGCGACCCAGGTGCAGGGCACCATCAATGGGGTCGGCGAGCGATGCGGCAACGCCAACCTCGTCTCGATAATCCCCGACCTCCAGCTCAAGCTCGGCTACCAATGCGTTCCGCCCGCGAAGCTCAAAGAGCTGCGCGCGATCTCGATGCTGGTCTACGAAATGGCGAATATCACGCCTGTCGGTCGGCAGGCGTTCGTAGGCCGCTACGCCTTCGCGCATAAGGGCGGACTGCATGTCTCGGGAATCCTGCGCAACACGCAGACCTACGAGCACATCGATCCCGCGCTGGTCGGCAACGATCGCCATGTGGTGCTGTCGGAGCTCTCCGGCAAGGCCAACATCATGTACAAGAGCAAGGAGCTCGGCCTCGAGGTCGATCCGAATCATGAAAAAATTCCCGAGCTGCTCGAAGAGGTAAAGCGCCTCGAAAGCGAGGGTTACACCTTCGAGGGCGCCGACGCGTCGTTCGAGCTGCTGATGCGCCGCACGCTCGGGATGGCCCGCGAACATTTCAACTTCGTCAGCTTCCGCGTCTTCGACGACAAGTGGCATGAGGACCAGGCGCCGTTTTCCGAGGCGGTGGTGATCATCGAAGGTCCCGATGGCCATCGCTCGCGCACTTCTGCAATCGGCAATGGCCCCGTCAACGCGCTCGACTCCGCGCTGCGTAGCGCGCTGGTGCCGTACTATCCGGCGCTCGAGCACATGCAGCTCGCCGACTACAAGGTCCGCGTGCTCGACAATGGGCGCGGGACCGGCGCGCGCGTGCGCGTTCTTATCGAATCGACTGACGGCAAGAAGCGACGGAGCACGGTGGGCGTCTCGGCCAACGTGGTCGAGGCGAGTTGGCAGGCTCTCGTCGATTCGGTGGAGTACAAGCTGCACAAGGACAACGCGAAGCCCAGGGCGCACCCTGCGGCGGTTAATGGCGAGGTCGCGGGCGCGAAGGCATCGAAGCGTGGCGCGCAACCTAACCCCTAACCCCTTCGCCTAAAGTGGAAGGGGGATCAGACGCAGATTGATCTCTGCCTCGCTCGGCTTGAGGTGTCATCAACATTGTTCTCTAATCTTTCCCCGACCTCTCTCTGGTTCCCCTTCCAGTTTAGGGGAAGGGGCTAGGTCTCTAAAGGAGCACACACATCATGGGACGTCTCGATAAGAAAGTTGCCGTCATCACCGGCGCCGCCAGCGGCATCGGACGCGCCACCGCCATCCGCTTCGCCGGCGAGGGCGCCGCAGTCGTCATCGCCGATCTCAATCGCGAGGGCGGCGACGCCACGGTGCGCGATTGCAAGGAGAACGGCGGCAACGCGGTCTTCCAGCTCACCGACGTCTCCAGCGAGGAGAACATCAAGGGCGCCGTCGATCGCGCGGTCAAGGAATTCGGCCGCCTCGATATCATGTACAACAACGCGGGGCTCGGCGGCGCGGTCGGCCCGTTGGAGAAGGTCACGGCCGAGAACTGGGATCG
The DNA here is from genome assembly GCA_035294805.1 of Binataceae bacterium (SeqCode). GTDB lineage: Bacteria > Desulfobacterota > Binatia > Binatales > Binataceae > DATGKG01. The sequence goes on from DATGKG010000171.1 coordinate 9,538, forward strand.
CACCTTCTCGATACTGCTGCGCGCGGTCTTCCTCGGCATCAAGAATGCGGTGCCCGCAATTCGCGCCTCGGGCGGGGGCTCGATCATCAACACCGCCTCGATCGCGGGCCTGATGGGCACGCCGGGGCTCACCGCCTATGGCGCGGCGAAAGCGGGCGTCATCAGCGTGACGAAATCATGCGCGGTGGAATTCGCCAAGGACAAGATTCGCGTCAACTGCATATGCCCCGGGCTAATCGCGACGCCGCTGACCTACAATCGCATCCCGGGCGGCGAGCAGACCGCGACGCAACTGTTCTCGATGTTCCAGCCATGGAAGCGCAGCGGGCGTCCCGAGGACATCGCCGCGATGGCGCTCTTCCTCGCCAGCGACGATTCCGAATTCGTCAGCGGCCAGGCGATGGTTGTGGATGGGGCCGCGACCTCTGGTATGGGCGGCGGCCAGCTCTCGCAGGGTTCGCAGCAAGGTTCGCAGTTGACCTCGATCCTCGATGACGAATGGTCCGGCCCGTCATTTCAGATGAAGAAGCCGTCTTAGGATTTAGCTGCTCGATCCTAATTCCCTCTCCCGATGGGGAGAGGTTGCGGCATTTGATGCCGCTGGTGAGGGACATTTAGAAAATATAATTCCTCTGCTTGCCGCTCGTCTCTTATTCTGT
>DATGKG010000172.1:0-5376 GCA_035294805.1 Binataceae bacterium (SeqCode)
CGCAGGAATCGCAATGATGGTCTCCAGGGAGGATATCGAGGCGGTTCTTTCCCGCTATCTACAGGATCTGTTCGGCCTGCCCGCGGAAAAGATCACTCGCGACGCGCGGCTGGCCGACGATCTCGACCTCGACAGCATCGATGCGGTCGACCTGGTGGTAAAGCTGCAGGAGTATACCGGGAAGAAAATCCTGCCCTCCGAGTTCAAGACGGTCCGCACCATCGGCGATGTCATCGACAAAATTTACGCGCAGGTTAACAATGGCGTCCAATCTTGACGCGATACTGCTTGCGCTCGGTGTCGCGTATCCATTTGTGATCTATTTTGGCCTGCGGATTCTCCCACCTGGATTTTTTGCATTTGGTCTGCTGGCGCTGATCGGAATCCGCCTCGCGCGCGGACACAAGCAAGGCGATCGCAATACGCTGCCGTACCTGATCGCCGCGGTCGCATTGCTGATTCTGGCCGCTCGTTCGCCGATAGTCGGTCTCAAGGCTTATCCGGTGCTCGTGAGCCTCGCGCTGGCCGCGGCCTTCGCGTACTCGCTTCTGCGGCCGCCAACCATCGTGGAGCAATTCGCCCGGCTTCGTCATCCGGACTTACCGCTCGAGGTCAATTCCTATCTGCGCAAGGTCACCCTCGCATGGCTCGCCTTCTTCCTCTTCAATGCCGCCATCTCTGCGATGACGGCGATTAGCGGCAGTCTGAAGCTGTGGACGCTCTACAACGGATTCATCTCGTACCTTGCGATCGGGATGATGTTCGCCGCCGAATTCCTGATTCGCCAGGGTGTGCATCAACGCATTCGGCGTACGGCATGAGCATCGTATCTCTTGCCGATCTGCTCGCGGGCGCGCGTCCCGACACACACGGCATAGCGATTCAGGATGGGCGGCAGATCACGTTGTCCCGGCTGCGCGCCGAGGTATCTTATAATGCGGATCGCCTCGCGAGCCGAGCCGTAAAACGCGGCGCCGTAGTTTTCGAAGACGGCTATCGCTTCGTCGTTGCGATACTTGCCCTGGTGAAGATCGGCGCCGAAGTAATTTTGCCGCCGAACCTGCAAGCAGGAACCTTGCGAACACTCGCGCGCGAATTTGACGTGTTGTTGACCGACATGGAAACCGATCTCGCGTGCAAGGTTGCCTTGGTGTCCAGCCTAGATGAGGCCGCACCATTTCGCATCGACACCGAAACAAGCCGCATCGATTTTTTTACCTCGGGCTCAACCGGCGAGATGAAACGCATCGCAAAATCGCTGACGCTGTTCGAGCGTGAGGCGGGCGTCCTGGAACAGATGTGGGGCGCGGAGTTGGGGAGCTCGCCGGTCATCGGTACCGTTACGCATCAGCACGTTTTTGGAATGACGTTCCGAATCATGTGGCCAATCCTGTCGGGCCGGCCTTTTCATGCGGAATTTCACCCGATGTGGGAACCGCTGATGGCGCAACTGAGGGGCCCTTCGATGCTCGTCTCGAGTCCCGCGCAACTCACTCGGCTTGGCGGCTTCGCGCCGATCGCGGCCGCCAATCGTCCGCGCTTGCTCATCACCGCGGGTGCGCCGTTGCCGCCCGACGCTGCAAACGAAACCGCGGAAATTTTCGGTTGCGTACCGACCGAGATTTTCGGCAGCACCGAGGCCGGCGTCATCGCGTGGCGGCGAGGTGCGGCTGATCCCGTGCTATGGCAGCCATTGCCATCGGTCGAGGTTGCCGCGTCCGAGGACGGCATTTTGATGCTGCGCTCGCCGCACGCGTCCGCCCAGGGTTGGTGCGAGCAGGCCGACCGTATCGCAATCGACGCCGATGGACGTTTCCGTCTCGAGGGACGTGCAGATCGAATTTCCAAGATCGAAGGCAAGCGGGTCAGCCTCCAAAAACTCGAACGCGATATTGCCGCGCTCGAATGGGTGGACGAAGCCGCGGTCGTCGTCCTCGGCGGAAAACGCGCGTTCCTCGGCGCGGTCGTGAAGCTGTCGAACGCCGGTCTTGCCGAGCTCGCGCGAATGGGCAAGTTTCGTTTTGAGCGGATGCTGCGGCACGAACTTTCGTCGACCGAAGACGTCGCAGTATTGCCGCGCCGATGGCGATTCGTCGAACTGATGCCGATGGATGGACTTGGCAAACGCCGCGTGCGCGATGTCACGGCGCTGCTGGAGCAGACCGAATGAGCGCAGAGTCGGCGAGATTTGGGGAACCGGAAATTCTGAATCCCGAAATCCTCGACATCGTGAGATCGGAAACGCGAGTCGAATTGACGATGGCTATTTCCGAGCGGCTGCTTTACTTTCGCGGCCACTTTCCGGGATTCGCGATCCTGCCCGGTGTCGTTCAACTTGACTGGGCGATCCAGTATGGACGGGAGTACTTCGCGCTCGGCGAGGTCCGCGCGGATGAAATTCGGATCAAATTCCGCAAGCCGATCCGCCCGAATCATCGCGTCACCCTGATTCTGAAATATCTGCCGGCGCGAAACAGTATTCAGTTCGACTACCGCGACGCCGACGGCGCATGCTCTTCCGGGCAGATAAGGTTCGCTTCCGAATGAGGCTCAAGTGTTGCGCGATCATTCCCAGCTACAATCACAGTGAGATGATTGGCGAGTTGGTGCGACACGTGCGCGAGCTTGGTCTTCCTGTATTCATCATCGACGACGGGAGTGACCGGCCCGCCCGCGCAGCCCTGAAAGCCCTGCATGCGCCCGCGTCCGAAGTAGTCGTCGAACGGCTTGAGGCCAATCGAGGGAAAGGCGCCGCAGTAATGCGCGGCTTCGACCTCGCGCGCGCGGCCGGCTTTACTCATGCGCTCCAGATCGATGCCGATGGACAGCACGATCTTTCAAAATTGCGCGAGTTCATTGCGCTTGCCGAGTCGAATCCCGATGCGCTGATTGCCGGCGCTCCCGTCCACGATGCGACGATGCCGCGCGGACGCCGCATCGCTCGTTCCATCACCCATTTCTGGGTCGGTATCGAGACGCTCACGACGCATCCGGTCGATACCATGTGCGGCCTGCGGCTCTATCCGATCGAAGCCGTAACCGGGCTTCAGGCAAGGCACCGGCTCGGGCGCCGGATGGATTTCGACGTCGAAATTTTTGTCCGTTTGATGTGGGAAGGTATTCCGGTCCTGATCGTTCCCGTGAGGGTTGTCTATCCGCGCGGCAACCTCTCAAACTTCAATCTGGTTCGCGACAACTGGCTTATCACCATCATGCACACGCGACTCGTTCTCGGAATGCCGCTGCGCTTGCGTGCGATAATTCGCAACCGGCGAAGATCGCCGGAGGCGTCCAGTCACTGGGCCGCGCTCACCGAACGGGGCGCATACTGGGGACTGAATTTCCTCGCGTTACTATATCGGGCGACCGGCCGCTACGGATGCATGGTTGCGGTATTTCCGATCGCGCTTTACTTCCATCTGACCGGCGCCGAACAGCGCCGCTCCTCGCGCAAGTTTCTGCAGCGCGCGCATCGCGCCAAAGGCATCGACTACAATCCCGGCTGGATGGGGACCTTCAGGCATTCATTCGGGTTCGCGCGCAAGACGGTCGATACTTTCGCAGCGTGGCTGGGCGGAATAGCTCCTGGGTCGGTCGTCGCGATCGACAGGTGCGAACTCGACCGCGCGACCGCGAGCGGCCAGGGTATACTTCTAATCGTCTCCCATCTGGGCAACATCGAAATCAGCCGCGCGTTGCTCGATGACGCGCAGCGCTCGCGAATCAAAATTCTCGTGCATACGGTTCACGCGCAAAACTTCGCGCGCGTCATTCGGCGGTTCCGGCCCGACGCGATGGCCGACACTATCCAGGTCACCGAAATGAATCCGGGCACCATGATCGCGCTCAAGGAAGCGATCGAGCGCGGCGATTGGGTGGCGATCGCCGGCGACCGCACTCCGGTGCGCGGCGACGAACGTATCAGCGTCGCGCCGTTTCTAGGTCAAGACGCACCATTTCCTCAAGGCCCATATGTGCTCGCTCATCTGCTTGAGTGTCCCGTCTATCTGATGTTCTGTATGCAACAGAACGGCGGCTATGGTTTGTATTTTGAGATGTTCGCCGAGCGCATAACTCTTCCACGTCGCGACAAGCAGGCGGCGATTTCGGCATGGGCGGGCCGCTATGCCAAACGGCTGGAGAGCTTCTGCCTGATGGATCCTTTTCAATGGTACAACTTTTTCGATTTCTGGCAGATGCCGAGTTCATCGGATAAGGTCGCGACGCAATGATTTCCGCCGAGGTCCTGGTCACGATCCAGTTTTACGATCTAGATCCGATGCGCATCGTGTGGCACGGCAACTATCCGCGCTTTCTCGAACAGGCGCGGTCGGCATTGTTCGACAAAATTTCCTTTGGCTATCGTGAAATGGCGGAAAGCGCCTTTGCCTGGCCGATCGTTGATATGCGTATCAAGTACGTGCGACCGATAAATCCCGGCCAGACGATCAAGGTCCTCGCAACCCTGGTCGAATACGAAAATCGCCTCAAGACCAACTACGTCATCACTGATGCCGAGAGCGGTGAAGTTCTCACCAAGGCGCACACCATCCAGGTCACGGTAGACCGAGCGAGCCGGGAGCTGTGCTTCGAAACTCCGCCGGCCCTGGTGGAGAAAGTGCGGCGCCGGCTGTGACTCGCGCGCCGACCTCGGCCCTTATCGCAACCATCGCCATCGCGTCGCTCATTTGCATTGGCGCGGCGGATGTCAGCATGGGACCGACGCTCACCGCGGGTCAGACACTGCACGGACGATTTGTGCAGCAGCGTCATCTCCAGGGACTCGCATCGACGCTGAAGAGTAGCGGCACCTTCGTGTTGGCTCCCGGCAAAGGTCTCATCTGGCGTATTGAAGATCCGATTGAGACCATCACCGTGATTACTCCCGCGGGCGTCCGGCAGATCGTCAACGGCAGCGAAGTTCAGCATGTCGATTCTGCCAAGGTTCCGTTCGTCGCGCATTTCTATGACATGCTCAACGGAGGGCTGATGGGGGACTGGACAGCAATGCGCCATGATTTCGCGGTCAAGACCACCGGCGATCGCGCCGCATGGCGCACGGTGCTGACGCCTCTACACCCGGACGACCCCATCGCCGGCATGCTCGCATCGATCGTGATCACCGGCGGCAAAATGGTTGACGGGGTCGACATCAATCGCACCAACGGCGATTCGGAACACATGGCGTTCCTCGATCAGACGGTTTCAAGCGCCGCACTAAGCGAAGATGACGCGCGCCTGCTCGCCTCCAAACCACCGGCCAACTGAACATGAAGATCGCCGCGTTCGCATGGGCTCTGGTGGTCGCCATCGCCTGCGCGATGCTGGCGTTCCAACTGCATCGCGGCGTCGAATTGCAGACCGACATGACGGCGC
>DATGKG010000173.1:0-8383 GCA_035294805.1 Binataceae bacterium (SeqCode)
CGAGACTCGATCTGGATGCGGTTACATCGAAAGCGCACGACCTCGCGCGGCATCTGGGCTTCGAACTGCCGCCGCCGGGCGCGATCATCGCCGAGCGTTCGGTAGCCGAGCGCGTGCGCCTCGAGGTGCTGCGCGCTCTCAGCTTCGATCCTCGCGTGCTCATCCTCGATGAGCCCACTGGAGTCCTCGCGCCGAATGAACTGAGCGCGTTTCTGGATCTTCTGCGGCGGCTACGTGGCGAAGGAAGAAGCGTGATCCTTGTCACGCACAAACTCGCCGAGGCGCGCGCAGTCGCCGATCGCATCACGGTGCTGCGCAACGGCCGCTTCGTGGCGACGACCACGCCGGCCGAATCCGATGAATCAGTGCTTGCGCGCCTGATGATCGGCGAGCTGGCGCCGCCGCCGGAAGCGCAATTACATCCGGTAGAAACCTCCGCGACGCTACTGGAAATCAATAACCTCTCGTCTCGAAACGATGGCGTGACGATACTCGACGGAATTTCGTTGCGCCTCAACACCGGTGAGATCGCGGGTGTCGCGGGTGTCGATGGCAACGGACAAGCCGAGTTGGTCGAGATTCTCGCGGGCGCACGCGTCGCAACCACGGGATCGTTTCAGGTTTCCGGCGACAGCGCCGCGATTGCCGTCATCCCGCAGGATCGGGACCTCGACGGGCTCATCCTCGACATGCAGCTCTGGGAAAATCTGATGCTCGCAGCGCCGATCCGTGCGCGCATGACGCATCGCGGCTGGCTCGATGTTCCGCGCGCGACAGGATTATGTCGCGAAGTGCTTGCGACATTTCGCATCCGCGCCTCTGGTCCCGATGCGCTCGCGTCGTCGCTCTCGGGAGGCAATCGCCAGCGGCTCGAAGTGGCGCGCGCATTGACGCAGCATCCTCGCGTCATCGTCGCGCACAACGTCACGCGCGGTTTGGATCTCGCGGCGACCGCGGAAGTGCATCGCCTGCTGCTGGAGTTCGCGACGAATGGCGGCGCGGTGCTTCTCATCTCGAGCGACCTCGATGAGCTGCTCGCGATGGCGACGCGGTTGTACGTCATCAGCCGCGGAAAAATTCGCGCGGCGGAAGCGCAGGATCGCTCGCCGGAAAAACTCGGCCTGCTGATGGCCGGGCGCTGGAGCGAGTGACCATGCTTTCGACGATCGGCAAGCCCGCCGCCGCAATCGCACTCGCAATCGTGCTTATATCGCTCGTGTTGTTGGCTCTGGGAGCGTCTCCGGTCGGCGTACTCATCGCGCTATCACAAGGCGCGTTCGGCAACTGGATCGCATTCACCGATTCCCTCGTGAAAGCCACGCCGCTGATTTTCACCGGCCTCTCGATTTCAGTCGCGTTCTCCGCCGCGCTATGGAACATCGGCGCCGACGGACAACTCGTGATCGGCGCAGTCGCCGTGGGCGCGGTCGGACCGTTCCTCGATGCGTGGCCACGCCCCCTCGCCCTCGCAATCGTTCTTCTCGCGGGCGCGCTCGGCGGCGCGCTCTGGAGCGGCATCTGCGGATATCTTCGCGCGCGGCGCAACACCAACGAGGTCATCAGCACCATCATGCTGAACTTCGTCGCGGCGCAAATCCTGAGCTGGACGGTGCACGGCCCATTGATGGAGGCCTCGCGCGCGTATCCCGAAAGCATGCCGATCGCGCCGAGCGCCGAGATGTACATGTTCGCGCCGCCGACGCGACTCAACCTCGGGATGATTCTCGCGCTGCTCCTTGCGGTAGCAATCTACTTCTTTCTGTTCCGCAGCGCGCCGGGTTTCCAACTGCGCGCGATGGGCAAGAATCGGCGCGCGGCGAATTTCTTTCGCATCCCGATCGCATCCCTCACGATCTGGACAATGGCGCTCAGTGGTGCGCTCGCGGGGCTCGGCGGCGCGGTGCAGATCTCCGCGATCAATCATCGCTTGTACGAGCGCATCTCGCCCGGATGGGGTTTCGAGGCGATCGCGGTGGCGCTGGTCGCGCGGCTCAATCCACTCGCGATCGTTGTCGCAGCGATTTTTTTCGGCGCGCTCGACAACGGCTCGCAGGCGATGCAACGCGCCGAGGGCGTGTCGCCCGTGCTGGTGCAAGTGATCCAGGCGATGGTGATCCTCATCCTGCTCGCGTTCGACACCAGCGCGTGGGGCAACATCCGCGATGCGTTCGCGCGTGCGCGCGTCGCGCCTGCTTCGACCGAGGCCGCCGATGCTTGAGGCATTCCTCACTTCGACAATCGCGATGGCGACGCCGATCCTGCTCGCCGCGTTGGGCGAATTGCTGGTCGAGGAAAGCGGTATCATCAATATCGGTATCGAGGGTGCGATGCTCGCGGGCGCGTTCTTCGCGCTCTCGGGCGTGTACTTCACCGGCAGCGTCGCGCTCGGCCTCGTATGCGGAATCGCGGCGGCGATCGCGATCAATGCGATGCTGGGCGCGCTGGTGATAAACCTCGCGGTGAATCAGGTGGTCGCGGGCACAGCGCTGGATATTCTCGCAGCAGGTATCACCGGCGTTTTCTATCGCCGATTTTTCGGCATCACCGGCAAAGCCTTCATCGTGACGCCGCTGCATGCGATCGCGATCGGCCCGCTCGCGCGCATCCCGCTTCTCGGCCCGATGCTGTTCGATCAGAGCCCGCTGGTCTACGTCGCGTTTCTCCTCGTGCCCGTCATCGCATGGATGATGCGCCGCACGCGCTATGGGCTGCGGCTGAGCGCGGCCGGCGAGCGTCCCGAAGCGGCAGACGCGCTGGGACTTGGCGTCTACGCGCTCCGATGGCAGGCGCTGATCGCGTCTGGAGTACTCACGGGGCTGGCCGGCGCGTTTCTCACCGTCGCCTATGCGAACACGTTCGTGGAAAACATTTCCGCCGGACGCGGCTTCGTCGCCTTGGCGGTGGTGATTCTCGGACAGCGCGATCCCTGGGGCCTCGCGGCCGCATCGATACTGTTTGGCGCCGCGATGGCACTGCAATTCGGCTTGCAGGCGCTCGGCACGGCGATTCCGTATCAACTCTTCCTCGCCCTGCCCTACGCCCTAACGCTCATCGTTCTTGCATTCTTCGGCGGCCAATCCCGCGACCCCAGCGCGCTCGGCGTGCCATACACGAGGTCATGATGGCTTCCAAGCCGGCCGCTTTGGAAATAGAGTAGCGACGATGCGCGAGGATGTTTCCAATACCGCCGCGTTTCCGACGGCGCGATGCGAGCCGTGCGGCAAGTCGGTGCTCACCTACGTCACTCTCGATGAGCGCGGCGGTGAGGTGCGATGTTGCGTGCATTGCGACGGCGTTATCGGCGAGGAGCTTCGATGGCTGAACGCATCGGAGTTGGAGGCCGAGGGCTACGAGATCGGCTATCGCCCTGAAGATAAAGCGAAATCATCCGGTGGCTCATGCGGTACCGGATGCGGATCCTGCGCGACGCGGAAAGGCTAGCCCTTCAAGCCGAGGAAATGCTTGAGCTTGTCGGCGTCGAAGCCGAGCATGGTCTGATTGTCGACCTTGATGACGGGCGCCGCGCGATAGCCCATCGCGAGCAACTCCTCGCGTGCCCTGGAATCTTCGGAAACATTCAACTCGGTAAATTTCACGTGATTACGGTCGAGGAATTCCTTGGCGCGTGTGCACGCGCTGCAGCCATGCATCGTATAAACCGTGACGTTCATCTGACGGCATGACCTCCTGAACGGTCATTAAATTAAAGTCTAGCACTCCGTAGCACAGGGCGCTTGCGAGTACCAAGGGCCGCGAAAGTCACCAATCCGACCGGACGCCGGCCCTTTTCGGCGTGCGCCGCCCGAACGTGATGCTTCTTTTTCATCGATCGGATCGCTAAAATCGCCAACTCTCTTCCAAACGAACCTCTTGTCATGGAGTGATTTTCATGAGCAAGGCCGACAATCGCGAGGTCGCGGCGGCGTGGGACGAAAACGCGGCGACCTGGACGGCAGAGGTGCGCGCCGGCCATGACCGCACGCACGAGCTCTTCACCAGTCCGCGCTTCATGGAGTTTCTTCCCGACCTCGCGGGGCGCAGCGTGATCGATCTCGGATGCGGCGAGGGGCGCTACACACGTTTGTTCGCGCGGCGTGGCGCGAGGATGACCGGAATCGATATTTCGCCGCGAATGATCGACCTCGCGCAGCAGGAGGAAGTGCGCGCGCCACTCGGTATCCGCTACCAGGTGGATTCGTCGACGGAGTTGCGCTCCATCGCGGACAATAGCTTCAATGCCGCAGTCTCGTGCATGGCCCTGATGGATACGCCGGATTTTCCGGCGGTTGCGCGTGAAACATATCGCGTGCTGCGTCGAAAAGGCGGATTTTACTTCAGCGTGCTACATCCATGTTTCATGGGACGCGACTCGACCTGGGCCAAGGATGCGCAGGGACACGTCACGGCGCGGCTGGTGCCCAACTACTGGTGCGAGGAGCGCTACGTCGAGCGATGGGGTTTCGAGAACGCGCCCGAGTTTTCCATTCATTATTTCCCCTATCGCCTCGAGGATTACATCAACGGCTTGTGCGGCGCGGGTTTTCGTATCGAGCGGATTCACGAGCCGCGTCCGAGTGCCGAGTTGATCGAGGCGCATCCGGAGATGACTTTCCTCGCGCATTTACATCATCACAGCGCGTTCGTGCTGTTCGTCGCCGCAACAAAAGATTGAAGTTTCAAAAAAAGGAGAGCGCTGGGGTTGCATTTGCATAGCTGATCGATAAGAAGAGGAGTCGCGCGCTTTACCGCGCCACACAAAATTGCTTGGGCTCGCGCCTGGATCCGTTATTTGGACCGGGACCCGAAGACTTGAGCGCTCTCGCCTTCGTCCTCTGCCCGTTGCTCGGCAAGAGTGTGCTCCCACGTTCGGGGTTGCCGGTTTCCTTGGCGGTCCCGATTTTTTTCAGGGAGCAGGAACGTGGATCAACCGAAAAAAGTTCGCATCACCGATTTGGCCGCGATGAAGACGGCGAGGTCTCCGATTACGATGCTGACCGCTTATGATGCGCCGTTCGCGCGCATCTTCGACGAGGCCGGCGTTGACGCGATCCTGGTCGGCGATAGCGTGGCGATGGTGGTGCAAGGCGCCGACAGCACGCTGCCGGTTACGCTCGAAGAAATCCTCTATCACACCCGAATCGTCGCGCGAGCGCGCAAACGCGCGCTGCTGATCGCCGACATGCCGTTTCTTTCCTATCAGGTGAGCGCCGAGGATGCGCTGCGCAACGCCGGCCGCCTCATCAAGGAAGGTGGCGCCGAGGCGATCAAGCTCGAGGGCGGCGTCAGCATCGCCGAAACCGTTGCCCGCCTCGCGCAGGTCGACATTCCGGTGATGGGTCATATCGGGCTCACGCCGCAATCGGTGCATCGGATGGGAGGTCATCGCGTGCAAGGGCAACGCGAGGGTGACGCTCCGGGATGCCGCCAACGCCTTATCGACGATGCGGTGGCGCTCGAGCAGGCGGGCGCATTCGCGATCGTGCTGGAGGGGATTCCGGCGCCGCTGGCCCGCGAAATCACCGCGACCGTGACGGTGCCGACCATCGGCATCGGCGCGGGGCCCGATTGCGATGGGCAGGTGTTGGTGATGCACGACATGCTCGGGCTGTCGTCGGGATTCGTGCCGCGCTTCGCCAAACCCTACGCCAGCCTGTGGGATGAGGCGGCGGCGGCGACGCTCGCCTACTTGCGCGAAGTGCGGGAGCACGCGTTTCCCGGCCCTGAACACTCATACGGTCTCAAGGGGAAGCGATCATGAACATTCGAGTCATTCGCCATCTGCGCGAGATGATGGATTTCTCCGACGCAGTTCGCGCCCGCGGCGAGCGCATCGGATTCGTTCCCACGATGGGCTACCTGCACGAGGGCCATCTGAGCCTGATGCGCGAAGCGCGCCGCCGCGCTTCGACGGTGGTTGCCTCCATTTTCGTGAATCCCACCCAATTCGGACCGAACGAGGACCTCTCCCGCTATCCGCGCGACTTCGCACGCGACTGCGCGATGATGGAAACGGTACCGGTCGATGTAGTCTTCGCGCCCGAGGGCTCGGATATGTATCCGCCGCGCGCGCAGACCTGGGTCGAGGTCACCGAAATCACGCGCGGGCTATGCGGCAAGGGTCGGCCGGGACATTTTCGCGGCGTAACCACGGTGGTCGCAAAGCTGTTCAACATCGTAAAGCCGCATCTCGCATTTTTTGGCGAGAAGGACTTCCAGCAGCTACGCGCAATTCAGCAGATGGTCGCGGATTTGAATTTCGATATCGAGATCGTGCCGATGCCAATCGTCCGTGAGCCGGACAACCTCGCGATGTCGTCGCGCAACGCTTACCTCACGCCCGAGCAGCATAGCGACGCCCTCGCGCTGAGCCGTGCAATCGGCGCGGCGCGCAAAAATTTTGCCTGCGCACGCACTGCGAACGAGCTGGTGGATACGGCAGCAAAGATTCTCAACCGCGCGGGAATCGCAGTCGAGTATGTTGAAGTCGTCGATGCGGAAACGCTGGCGCCGACGACGTCGCTCGAGGCTCCGGTGCTGCTCGCGATCGCGGCCCGAGTCGGCAAGACGCGCCTCATCGATAACATCGTGCTGTCGCGCGCATCGTAGCGCCTACTGCGCGCCGAGCAGGTTGGTAAGCTCGGTCAGCTCCATCGGATCGACGTCGGAAATCGCCCAGTACGTCATGCCCGAATGCGCCCAGCGCGCGATGTGATAGCCGTGATCGTCGGTCCAGCGCGGTTGCGGCAGCGCATCGTCGTCCTCGCGCGTGGGCCATTCGAACACATTGATGATGTGACCCTGGCGCTGATAAACCAGCGCGGCGACCGGATGGTCATCGACGTAGTCAAGGCGACCTCCAACGAGTGTGAAGCTCTCGCTCCCGAGGTCGTCGACCGCCGGCGCGTAATTGAGCTTACCGATAAAGTACGGCTTGACGGTACGGCGATCGGCGGAGGCGACGTCCGTTAGATGATTCGCCATCAGCGAGCGGATGTGAGCGGCCGCGATTTCGTGCGTGAAGTTGGCGGCCGGCGCGGCGCTTTGCATCAGCCATACGTTCCATCCGATCATGATGAATAGCGCCACCGATGCCGCGATTGCGAGGCCGCGCCACGGCATCATGCGCGGCGGCTGAATCGGCGGAGGACGCAGCACCTGCGCCTCGATCTTGCTGCGCAATGTGGCCGGCGCGCGCGTCGCGCCTTCAACCAGCACCTCGCTTAGCGCGGAGCGCGCCGCCGACAGCGCGGTGCATCCGGGACATTCCTCGAGATGGCGCTCGAGCGCGGCGCTGCGCGGCGCGTCGAGTTCGCCGTCGTACCACGCATCGAGGAGATCCATGACTTCGTCGCAGGTCATACCACTTGTCCGCCGGTGGCGCGGGCCATCTATTTATAGGATAGGTCCTCGAATTCGCGAAGGACAATGCCGGCGGCGCCTGAAATGGAAGCGATGTCGGCGCGCAACTTCTCGCCTCGCGCACTTGTCAAACGAGCGCAAGAAATGAACACTGATTGCGATGCCAGATATCGCCGACATCCGCCGCGATTTTGCGTCGCTCGCCGCGCGCGAACCGATTCCTCTCGCGCGTGGCGCCCTGCTGATCGCGCAGGAGGAGTATCGCGAGCTGGACCTCGAAAAGTACCTCGACAAAATCGCGGCGCTCGCGCGCGAGGCCGAGATGGTCGTCAAGATGGGCAACGACACCATCGAGAAGATCCAGCTCCTGTCGCATTTTCTCTTCGAGCAGAAGGGTTTCGAGGGCAATCGCGAGGAATACGGCGACCCCCGCAATTCGTTTCTGAACGAAGTGATCGATCGGCGCCGCGGAATTCCGATCACCTTGTCGATCATCTATCTCGAAGTCGGCCGCCGCCTCGGTTTGAATCTTTATGGCGTCGGCTTCCCGACTCATTTTCTGGTCAAGGCGGTCGACGAGCGCGGCGAACTCATCATCGATCCTTTTTATGACGGCGCAATCCTGACGCTCGAGGAAATTCGCGCGCGCCTCACGCAGGTCTACGGGCAACCGGTCGAGGTCTCGCCCGCGCATCTGAAGCCGCTCGGAACGCGGCACGTGCTGGTGCGGATGCTGCGCAACCTCAAAGCCATCTACATGAAGAGTTCGGACTCGACGCGCGCGCTCGCGGCGCTCGATCGCATCCTGTTGCTCGACCCGCGCTCGCTCGAGGAGTTGATGGAGCGTGGTGCGCTGTACGAGAGCCTCGAATGCTTCAAGGCCGCACTCGACGACTTTCAGAGTTTTCTCTCGCAGGCGCCCGAGCATACCGCCTCGGAAACGGCGCGCGAGGCGGTGCTGCGGCTGGCGCGGCAAGTCGATCGCATCAACTGATTCATAACCACAGTGGCGGAAGTTTCTAAC
>DATGKG010000174.1:0-9370 GCA_035294805.1 Binataceae bacterium (SeqCode)
TCGCGAGGCCGAGGTCGCGCGCGAGGTACAGGTCTATGCGCTCATCGCAAAAACTCGGGATAGTCACGATCGCACCGAGATGATCCCATCGCCGCGCTGATAGTCTCGCTTCTTCCGCCAACTCGCGATGCGCGCATTGAAGCGGCGTTTCGCCGGCGTTGCGACAGCCGGCCGGGACTTCCCATAGATACCCGCCGATCGCATGACGATACTGATGCAGCATCGCGATATTGCCGCTCTCATCGAGTGCCACGATCGCCGCCGCGCCCGGATGACGAATCACGGCCAAATCTATTTCGAGGCCGTTGGGCAGCGACGCATGCTCGACCCCGAGATCCACCACGCCGAGTTTCAATACTGGTCGCCGATTGGATTCCATCTATTCAAAGATGCCAGAATTCGATGCTCATGGAACGCGTCGTCATTCCGATTTATTTCGATTACGCCTCGACGCTGTGCTACATCGCATGGCGCATAGTAAGCGAACTCGAAAGCGAACTCGGTTTCGAAGCGCTATGGAAGGGTGTGCCGATCTCGCTGCGCGACTTCAAAGCGCGCGCGGGCGGCGAACTCGGCCCGCGCGAATATCAGAAAGTGATAATGGTGGCCGCGGAGACCGGTATCCGCGTCGCACCGCCGAAGACGTGGATCAACTCCGACGCGGCGCTGATGGGTGCCGAACTTGCGCGCGAGGCCAGAGTTTTCTCCGACTACCACAACGCGGTTTTCCGCGCGGTGTTCGAAGATGGCCTCGACATCTCCAATTGCGAAGTGCTCGCCGACCTCGCGCATCGCGCGGGTATGGATCGGGATCGCTTCCTGGCCGATTTGGAGAGCGAGCGGATGGCATCGCGTATCGCCGATAACAAGCGCGAAGCCGACGAGCAGGCAGCGCTAGGCTATCCGACCTTCATACTTGGCGAGTTCCCCCTGATTGGTATCCAGCCAAAAGACACGATGCGGATGATCTTCGCACGGTACATGCGCCAGCGCGAGGAAAGTCCCGGCAACTGATCCAGTCAAAACCACCAAGGCACCGAGGTGTCTCTGTGTCTCCGTGGTTTGTCTGGATTCCTTCTCAGCGCGACATGAATACCGGGCAACTCGAGTTGCGCAGCACGTACTCCGTCGTCGAGCCCAGCACCATCTCGATGATCCTGCTATGCCCATATGCGCCGATGAAGAGGCAGTCGGCGTCCTTTTCGTTGATGAACTTGATAATCTCCTCGTTGGCGTGTCCCGCCAGCTGATGGAACTCCGCGCGCGGCGTGAAGTGCTCGAAGTATTTGCGCGCTTCCTCCAGCGTGCGCTCGCCGAGCTTCGGATCGCGGGCGACTGTGATGACAGTGAGCGGAACGCTGAAGCCAGCGGAAAAATCCGCCGCCGCGCGCATCGCGCGCGAGGCGCGCTCGCTGCCGTCATAGGCGAGCACCGGATGCTTCATCTCGCGGAAATCTTTGGGTGAGATGAACAGCGGACGTGGGCATTTGCGCGCGACGCTTTCGGCGGTTGATCCCAAAAGTCCGGTCGAGAAGCGCTCGTTAACGCCGCGATGGCCGATCATCACCAAATCGGCGGACTTGGCGCGGTCGCAGATCTGGTTGGCCACGATTCCCATATCGAGAATAGTTTCGACCGGTACTGAGTGTCGCTTGGCGTCTTCGGCGAACGCTTCCAGTACCGCCTTGCCTCGTTGCGTCAGCACGTCGCGCATCTTGGAGGAGAAGTCCATGTATGGTTCAAGTCCGAGCGAACCTGAGATATCATGGAAAAACGAACCCTCGATCGAGACGATGTCGACCACATGCAGGCCGATCAGTGCGGCGTCGAGCTTGCGCGCGATATAGAATGCGTAAGCCTGTGCATTGCGGGAATGCTCGGAGGTATCGATGCCGACCAGGATTTTCTTTATCATCGGCTGCCCCGTGTGAATGTTCGCGATACCACGGCGGCGGGG
The DNA here is from genome assembly GCA_035294805.1 of Binataceae bacterium (SeqCode). Taxonomy (GTDB): domain Bacteria; phylum Desulfobacterota; class Binatia; order Binatales; family Binataceae; genus DATGKG01. Next base: position 1,958 of record DATGKG010000174.1, read on the forward strand.
CGAGGCTCAAGAGGGTAGGGTGGGAGAGAGGCTTTGCAGGATGAGCGAGCAAACAAATTCGCGTACCGAACGGGTGCTGGACGAACTGATCGAAGCGGCTGAACGAGTCGGGCTGAAGGTGCGCCGCGAGCGCATCATGCGCGAGGTCGGCTATCGCGCGCGCGGCGGCGCGTGCCGGTTGCGGGACAGCGACATGGTGATAATCGACCGCGATCAGCCGCCGCACGAGCAACTCGAAATCGTCGCGGAAGCGCTCAAGGGCCGCGACCTCGAGGCGGTGTATCTTTCGCCCGCCGCGCGCAAAATCCTGCAAGTTGGTCAGGCTGGGTAGGCAGCGATGCCGCGTACCGAAGAGATCCAGGCGCCGAACCGCACCGTGGTCGATCGCAAGACCCGGGTCGACGCCGATCATCAGATGGAACTCTTCCATTCGCGCCTGAAGGATCGCGGACTCAAATCGACCGGCCAGCGCGACGATATCGCGCGTGTCTTCTTCGGCCTCGGACAGCATATCAGCGCCGAACGTTTGTATGCCGAAGTGAAAAAGATCAATCCGCACGTCGGCTATGCGACCATCTACCGAACCCTTCGTCTGCTGAAAGAATGCGAGCTCGTTTCGGAGCGCCACTTCGACGATGGCCAGGCGCGCTACGAAGTTGTCAGCGACAAACATCACGACCATTTCATTTGCGAGCGATGCGGCAAGATCATCGAGTTCGAAAATGAAGGCCTCGAGCGATTGCAGGAGATGGTCGCGCGCGAGTTGAAGGCGACGCTGACGCGGCACAAGATGGAACTTTACGGCATCTGCGCGGAGTGTCTGGCGAGTGGCGCGTAGGAAAAGAATCAAGACAAAACCATAAAGGCACAGAGCACAAAGTTCGGATATAAGACCGGATGCGCGCCGCACCGACCCTGACAGTAGTTCTAAAAGGCCCGTTTCGGGCCGCATCTGATCCGATTCCTAACTTTGCGTCTCTGTGCCTCTGTGGCTTGTCTGGCTCTTTTCCACCAGACCGAATAGTCGCCGTGCATTGTCCGAGGTTATCGTCGCGAGGCGATCCGCTTCGATGCCGCGCAATTTCGCCAGCACTTCCAGCGTCCGGCGCGCGAAAGCAGGTTCGTTGCGTTTGCCGCGATACGGTTCCGGCGCGAGGTATGGCGCGTCAGTCTCGACCATCACGCGATCGTCCGGGATAGTCGGCGCTGCATCCTGGATGTCGCGCGCATTGCGAAACGTCACGATTCCCGAAAATGAGATGTGAAACCCGAGCGAGACGAATTCGCGGGCCGCATCGCGATTACCGGTGAAGCAATGAATCACCCCGCCGCGCGTGGGCATGCCGACCTCGCGGACAATCGCGACAACACGCTCCTCGGCGTTGCGGCAATGAATCACGATCGGAAGTTCAAGTTGGGAGGCGAGTTCCAGATGACGACGCAGCGATGCCTCCTGCGCGTCGACCGGCGAATGCATGTAATGAAAGTCGAGGCCGGTCTCCCCGATTGCAACGACCTTTTCCGATTCAGCCAGTTCGCGCAGCGCGCGGATGCGATCGGCATCGCAATCTTTCGCGTCGTGCGGATGCACTCCGATCGCAGCATAAATATGCGGATAGAGCTCCGCGATTTCGACCGTACGCCGATCCGTCTCGAGCGATGAGATAGCGCCGACCGAGATAATTGTGCCGATACCGGCGTCGTGCGCTCGCTGCAGGACGCGGTCCAACTCCGCGTCCAGCTTGCGATCGGCCAGATGGCAATGTGTATCGATGATCGATTCCATGCTCGCGCGCGGACCTTCGTTTTGGCGCGCGCACGGTGTAAGGATACGCACCGAAGCGGGAGGTGGCTATCGCATGCAGATGCAGGATCAGGCGCGGCGGTTGCTCTGGCACGGGGTTTTTCTCTTTCTCCTCGGGCTTTTCACCGGACTCGCGATTCCGATCATCAACAATCATCGGATGGGACTGTCGGCGCATCTCGAAGCGCTTCTCAACGGTATCCTTCTGCTCGCACTTGGCTGTTTGTGGGCTCACCTGCGGCTCTCGGCGCGTGCGTTGAACGCGACTTTTTGGCTCGCGCTGTATGGGACGTACGCGAATTGGTTTTTCACCCTGCTTGGCGCAATCCTCGGAACGAAAGCGCTGACACCGCAAGCGGGCGCCGGCTTCAACGCCGCGCCGCTATCCGAAATCCTCGTGGGAATCGGCCTCGTCACGCTGGCGACCGTGATGGTTATCGTGTGCGTGATTTTGCTGATCGGGCTTGGCGGCAAAGCGGCAGAATCGAGCACCTGAGTTGACAAATCGTTGCTGACGCGCGACCGTTGGGTGACGAATCGAACCCGCAACGGAGAGCGCGCTGTCAAATCGGCTTCATAGCGTCCCGCCGGCCAGGCGATCGGAAAACGATGAGGAGCTTCGCGCGATCGACGAGGAAGCGCTCGCCGGTCCCGATGGCCCCGCGCCGCGGCGGCTGACGCCCGAATGGGTCGCGGTGAACTTGATGGACATCACCGCGCATCTGATGGCGGCGATCGATCGCGCCGCCGGTCCGCTCGACCGCATCGCCGATGCCGCCGAAGATGCGACCGCGCATGTCGCACATGCGAGCCGATTTTTTCGCCGGCCGACTACGATTGCGGCCATCATTCTGCTGATCGGCCTGTCCGTTTGCGGGATTTATGCGCTGCAGATGCGGCATCACAACTATTCGTACGAGAGTGCGGTCGACGTCGATCCCTCGCAGGTATCGCTTGGCGGCGTGACGTATCCGATCGATCGGAAGGCATTCGAGGCGCGACTGGCGAATGCTCAACCTGAAGCAATTCGCAAATACTTCGTGGAAATCGCCGGACGGAAATTTCCCGTCAAACAGGCGGTGAGCGTAGGCTTCGGGGCGCCGCGCGCAAGCTTCCGCACCGATTCCGCGATCCACGTGCTGACAAAGCTCGGCTATCAGACGCAGGAACTCTCTCGATAAACCTCTTCCCTCAACCGAAGGAATGCACGCCCGCCGACACTCTACTGCGTCAATATCGCTCCCGATAGAGTTGTCAGATCCACCACGTCGCCCATGTTATCGACCAGATCGATTGAGGTGGCTGTGATCCGACCGGTATTTGTAAGCACGACAAAGTTGAAACCTATCGATTTACCCGTGTTCCCGGTGGTGCAGGTATCGGTGGAACCTACCGTCAAAGTGAGCGTTCCGATGCCCGTCTTACTGAGCGTATACACAACGTCAGCCGGAGTTGAGAGAACACAACTGATGTTGTCGCCTCCGCTGTCGATCAAGTCGATGGTGATATCAACCGCCGTGGCGCCTCCCGTCCTGTTGAAATCGATCATTCCCGACAGCGAGATCGTGCCAGTTTCGGCAGCGATGCTTTCACGAACGGCGCCGGCCGCGGAAATCAAATGACGACCGGTGAACGCGTGCGCGAGCGGTGCATTTGCGAGAAGGAGCGTCGTTCCCAATAGCATTGCGATAGTTTTTTGGCGACTCATGGTGTTCTCCGCCGGTTCCGCAGGTTGACGTTAAAACTCAAGTCGTATCAACTCCTAGGGGAATCGGCCGGATTTCGCAAGTGATGGCGTCGATAACGAGCAGTGCCCGTTCGCTATTCCATCGCGTGCGAGGCAGGAAGATTGCGACGGTCGCGCTGGAGGAACATGAACGTCGGCACCATCAACAGCATCAGCAGCGCCAGCATCCGATAGATGTCGTTGAACGACAGCATCATCGCCTGCCGCTGCACCATCCCGTACAACATCATCAGACCCTCGCGATGTCCGCTTGCCATCTGCTCCGCCAGGCTCATGCCACCCGGCATCCGCATGTGCGCCAATGAGAAGGCAGATACGTGCTCGGTCAGGTAGCTCTGATTAACCTGCTCGCGGCGAATCAACAACGTGGTCAGATACGAGGTTCCGATCGCTGCGCCGAGGTTGCGGGTTACCGAATAGAGGCTGGCCGCACGCTGCATCTTCTGGCGATGCATCGATGCGAGCGCCGCGGCTGACAGGCCGGGGAACACCAGGCCGGTGCCGACGCCTTGCAGCACCGTTGGCCATACGATGCGGAAGGTATCCGATTGCAGATTGAGTCCGGCCATCGAGAACATCGCAAAGGACACCAGAAAGAAGCCGACTGCGATCAGGATGCGCGTATCGAAGCCGCGCCGCGCCAGCGCGCCGAGTATCAGCATCGAGAACATGGTGCCGAAGCCGCGCGGCGCCATCACGAGGCCCGCCTTCGACGCCGTATAGCCTAACAACTCCTGCAGGAAGATCGGATTCAGAATTCCGGTGCCATAGAGCGTAAAGGTCAGGAAGATCACCAGCGTGACGGGAAGGGTGAAGCGCCTGTCGGCGAGAATCGATAGGTCGACGATCGGATCCTCGATGCGGAGCTCATTGAAGATCAGCAGGCCCAGCGCGGAGACCGCGAGGAGCGTGCTGTAGCAAACCCACGGCGACTGAAACCAATCGGAACGCTCGCCGCGCTCCAGCACGATCTCGCCGACACCCAGTGAGATGATGAGGCATAGGATGCCGACCCAATCGACCCGTCCGGCTTTCCTCAGCACCTTCATATAGGGCGGATCTTCGAGGAAGCGATAAGCCATGAAGATGCCCAGCGAGCCGATCGGCACGTTGATGTAGAAGTTCCAGCGCCAGCTCCACGCGTCGGTGATGTATCCGCCGATGGTGGGTCCCATGATGGGAGCGACCATCATGCCGATACCCCACACCGCCATCGCCATCATCTGCTCACGCGGTGGAAAGGTTTCCATCAGCACCGCTTGCGAGATTGGCATCATCGCGGCGCCGGCCGCGCCCTGCAGCAGGCGGAAAAACACGATTTGGTTGAGCGATTGGGCGATGCCGCACAGCGCCGATGCTCCCACGAACATCGTGACGGAGGCCATGAAGTAGCGCTTGCGCCCGAAGCGCTCCGCGATCCATCCGGTCATCGGGATCATGATGCCGGCGGCGACCAGATAGCTGGTGACCACCCACGCGATCTCGTCGACGCTGGCCGAGAAGCTGCCCTGCATATGGGGTAGCGAGACGTTGACGATAGAGCTATCGAGGACCTCGAGGATGGTGCCGAGCATCACCGAGAACGCGATGATCCATTTTCGCGCCGACGAATATTCGTACAGCTCCGCGGATGAATGAGCGGCCTCGAGTGTGGATTTTGGAGTGGCAGCCATTTGGCCCCACTGAAGCTATTAGATCGATGAGACTTGAGCAAAGTGATCAGAATAAACTGAGCTATCGTATCCGGTCAGCATCCAGGAACCGGCGTGCCTGCGACTTTTGCGCTGGTAAAACCGGCGCGCTTTGAGCGACAATCCGCCGAGGGACAAATTCGCTCCAACGGAGGATCAATCAGTGAGCTGGGATTTTGAAACTGACCCGGAATATCAAAAGGAACTCGACTGGGTCGATAAGTTCGTACGCGAAGAAGTCGAACCGCTCCAGTACGTGCTCAACTGTCATCCATATGATGTCCGCAATCCGCTCCGCAACAAGCTGGTGCGTCCGCTGCAAGCTGAGGTTAAGAAGCGCAAGTTGTGGGCATGCCATCTCGGACCGGAACTCGGCGGCCAGGGCTACGGCCAAGTCAAGCTCGGGTTGATGAACGAAATTCTCGGCGGCGTTTCGTATGCGCCGATCGTTTTCGGCTGCCAGGCACCTGATTCCGGCAATGGCGAAATTCTCGCGCATTACGGCACCGACGCGCAGAAGAAGCGCTACCTGCAGCCGCTCCTTGATAACGAGATCGTGTCGGCATTTTCGATGACCGAACCGCAAGGCGGCGCCGATCCCAAGGTCTTCACGACCAAGGCCGAGCTGAAGGGCGATAGCTGGGTCATCAACGGCCAGAAGTGGTTTTCATCCAACGCGCATCTCGCGTCGTTTCTCATCGTGATGGCCGTGACCGATCCCGACGCGTCCGAATACAAGCGCATGTCAATGTTCATCGTGCCAAGCGAAACGCCCGGCGTGAAAATTCTGAAGAATCTCGCAGTCGGCACGCATGAGGGCGAGGGCAGCCACGGCTACGTCCAGTATTCCGATGTCATCGTGCCGAAGGACCATATGCTCGGGCCCCGCGGCGGCGCATTTGCGGTCGCGCAGACTCGCCTCGGCGGCGGACGCATCCATCACGCGATGCGCACTATCGGACAGGTGCGACGCGCCTTCGACATGATGTGCGAGCGGGTGCTGTCGCGCTTTACGCAGGGCTCGCGCCTCGCGGACAAGCAGATGGTGCAAGAAAAAATCGCCGACTCGTGGATGGAAATCGAGCAGTTCCGGCTCCTCGTGCTGCGCACCGCGTGGAAAATCGATCGCTACAAGGACTACCTGAAGGTGCGCAAGGATATCGCGGCCGTGAAGGCGCTGATGCCGAAAGTCTTCCACGATGTGGCATCGCGCGCGCTCTTCCTGCATGGCTCTCTCGGCGCCACTAACGAGATGCCGTTCGTTGAGCAGGTCATCCAAAGCTTCCACATGGGACTCGCCGACGGCCCGACAGAGGTCCACAAAATCACCGTCGCGCGCCAGATCCTGCGCGAGTACAAGGCGACAGATGACTTGTTCCCAAGCCAGCACATTCCAAAGCTGCGCGAGGCCGCGATGCGCAAGTACGCGGACAAGATCGAGCACGAAGTGCGGGCGCACGCTTAGGAGTCGCGAGAGAGATGGCATATCAGACGATCCTGTACGACGTCGCGGACAACATCCTGACGATCACGCTCAATCGTCCCGAGAAGCTCAACGCGTTCACGCGCGAGATGATGCTCGAGATGATCGACGCCTTCGACAAGGCCGACGCCGACGACAACATTCGCGCGGTCATCGTGACAGGATCGGGACGCGGGTTCTGTGCGGGCGCCGATTTGTCGGCCGGCGCCGGCACCTTCGATCGCACCGCGCAGGCCGATCAGGCGCCGAGCCGAGCGACCGCGAAGAACGAAGCGGACATTGACTGGAGCGACGAATCGATTCGTGATGGCGGCGGGCTGCTAACGCTGCGCATCTTCAAATCGCTGAAACCGGTGATCGCAGCCGTCAATGGACCCGCCGTTGGCGTCGGCGTCACCATGCAGCTCGCCATGGATGTGCGGCTCGCCTCGGAGAACGCGCGCTTCGGCTTCGTGTTCGCGCGCCGCGGTCTCGTACCTGAGGCGGCATCGAGCTGGTTCCTCACCCGCGCAGTAGGAATCTCGCAAGCGCTCGAATGGACGATGACCGGCCGCGTTTTCCCGGCGCAGGAGGCGCTCGAAGGACGCCTCATCAAGAGGATCTACAAACCGGAGGAGCTGATGCCCGCCGCCCGCGCCCTCGCGCGCGAGATCGCCGATAATACCGCGCAGGTCTCGGTTGCGATGAC
>DATGKG010000175.1:0-5460 GCA_035294805.1 Binataceae bacterium (SeqCode)
TTGCGCCTGCGCATAGGTCAGCTGGGCCCTGGAAACTTCGAACGTTTCTCCGCGTGGTTCGGCGCGCAGTTCCTGCAGTGTGGCATAGGCGGCTTCTGCCTGGGATTTCTGCTGTTCCGCGGTAGCCCGCTGGACCGAGTCATCCAGGCGGAGCAGGACCGTACCTTTCTGCACAAATTGTCCTTCATGAACCGGAATATCTATGATCGTGCCCGGTACCTCTGGATAGATGTTTATGTTCTCGCCATTATTCTGATAGCTCTCGACGATACCTTCTGCGTAGATGCCCTTGGGATAAGGGTTTGCCGCCGGATTAAAAGCGGGCGCTTGCGGCGTCGCATGCAGCCCGAACACGTATGCTCCAATCAAGCCGGCCGCCAAGCCCAGCACGGCAAGAACCAGCTCGATCCTAGGCTTCACGAGCTTCATACAAATCCTTCTGCTGGAAACCGGTTATCCGTCCGTCCTCCATACTCATTATTCGATTGCTATATTCAAAGATTCTGCTGTCATGAGTAATGATAAGAATGCAACGGTTCGGATTAAGGACTTCATTCTTGACGAAAGACACGATTTTACGTCCGGTCTCGCCGTCCAGCGATGCGGTAGGCTCGTCGAACACCAGAATCCGCGGCTCATGAACGATCGCGCGCGCGATTGCGACGCGCTGTTGTTCACCGCCGCTTAGCTTGGAGGGCGGCAGATCGGCCTTGTCGGACAGACCTACCACCTCGAGGTACCGCGCGGCGGCGCGGAGAGCTTCCTTCCAGGGACGGCGCTGGAGAACTAGCGGGATGGCGACGTTCTCAGCAGTGGTGAGGCGCGGGAACAAGTGATAGTCCTGAAATACGAAGCCAATGGCATTCAATCTGAAATCGGCAATCTGGTTGTCAGGAAGACTCCATAATTCGTGGTGATCGATTCTTACGGTACCTGAGTTAGGCCGGAGAATTCCCGAAATCATGCTCAACAATGTAGTCTTGCCGCTTCCCGATGGTCCTACTATGTAGAGCATCTCCCCCCAATAAGCTTCGAAGCTTGCATCTCTTACCGCATAGGTTCGTGCCTCTTCAGCCCCGAACCACTTGTTAAGCTTCTCCGCCATGATCGCCGCCTCAGCCATGTCAGCCTCGAAAGATGTCGAACGGCTCTACCCTCAGAACCCGGCGGATACCGGCGTAGCTCGAAATGCTGGCGATTATCAGGACCAGCAAGAAGGCGAATCCGAGATTCGCATAGGTAACGCGCGAAGCATATTCCGGAAGCCTTAGCTTCGCAGCGGTGATGAGCAATGTGGAAAGGCCAATTCCCAAACCATATCCAACGAGTGAAGTAAAGGCTGCCTGGAACAAAATCATGTAAACTAGGTCACGCCCCTTGGCACCCATCGCCTTCAGCGCACCGAAGTGCTCCAGATTTTCGAGGATAAAGGTGTAGAACGTCTGTCCCGAAATCGAGAGGCCTACGATAAAGCTGATGACTGTCATCAAGAGCGTATTAGTGCCGATACCGGTCTGATACTTAAGGTAGTTCGATATCCCCTGTTGGAACTCACTATTCGTAAGCGCGACGTAACCCAGTTGCGCAACCTGCTGTTTGATAGTGACAATGTCCGACGGGCGCTTCGGTTCCACGAGAATGTAGGAACTCGTGAAGCGCAAGGAGGGGATGTACTGAATCGCGCGATTGTAGGTGGTGAAAAGAGTCGGGGTTCCGTAAAGGGCTCCGGTAGGAACCGTTGCGATCCCGACGATCACGCCCCGATGATCGTTAAGTTCGAATTCAGTTCCCAGCTTCGGATTCTTGAGCTTGTAGAATTCTTCGTCTTTTACCGCGATGAAACCGTTCTCAGCGAAGATGTCCTCTATGTTGCCTTCGATCAACTCCGGTCTGCCGACCAGACTGGCATCGTCGAGTCCCAGCACCGTGACCGCCTGATAAGTACCATCATGCAACTTGAGCAGCGCGGCTCCCGAGTACAGCGGGACCGCATATTTAACACCGTTGATGCTGCGGACCGCGTCGAGCACATAGTCCGGCATCGGAATGCTGCCCATGACGGAATTGGTTGCGGAGGGATCCATCACCCAGATACTCGCGCCCACATTGATCACAGTGGCCGATGCCTTGGTCAGAATGCCGGCGAACGAGGAGGTCATCTGGACGATGAGGAAAACCGAGAACACTGTCCCCACCAGCAGCGCCGTATATTTGCCTTTGTCGTTGACCAAAAGCTTATACGCCAGTATGAGGATCTCTTTCATTGCGATTCCACGCGCATAACAGCATGCGACGTGCCATGGCTTATGGCGTCCCGGCAGGGCGAAATACGCCGCCAGCTGTATCGAACCGATACAAACTCTGACGCGCTCGGACTCAGTGATTGCGAGAACTGGCGAGGTTTGCTTTTAAATCGCGGGCTTCGGGAATGGTCTACCAAGACACGGTCGTCGTGGCTCGAATGCGCTCTGACAGTGGGAAATCATCATTGTGCGGCGACTTTTTCCGGCGCGAGCCTGATGTCCGCATGCGACCATCCCTTGGTGAAGCGTTGTTCGACTCGCTCGGCCTCCTGCGGCTTACCTTCCGCGCGAAGGCTTTCCGCGAGTCCATACAATGAGCGCGGATTGTCAGGATTGCGTTTCAAATCGTCGCGATAGACTGTCTCCGCCATCGCATCCTTCTTCGCGGCGAGCAATTCTGCGCCGAGCGATTCGCGCACCGGATAGTACCAGGATGGCGGCTCGTCGTATCCGAGCGCATCCTGCATTTGAACCGCCAACTGATAGTCGGGAATCGCCTTGTCGTGGTCGCCGCGCGCGCTCGCGATGGCGGCGATCAATATCTGCGAGGCAAGTCCGGTGATCGCCGGCGCTTTGTTGTTCGGACCTACCATCAGATCGGCCGGCACGTGCGATGCGGATTCGACCAGCGCTCTGCGTTCCGCCTCCGCCGCATCGAATTTGCCTTTGCCTGCGAATGCGAGCCCGCGCGCGTAATGCCACATCGCGTTGGTGTATGCGAGCGCGGCCGGCGGCGCGGGCTCCGCGAGGATTTCGTCCCACGCGCCGAAGCGCGCCATCGCGAAGTACGGCTTGGGCCACATCACTTCGCCCATCGGCATCGCCTTGACCACCTCGATGGGTACTGCCGCTTTGAGCTCGCGCGCCGTCTTGATGGCGTCGCGCTTGCGCCCCTCCATCATCTCTGAATAGAGCAGGAAATCGTAATTGTGCGTCGCGTACATGACCGGATACACGCCCGCCTCATGCGATTTCGCTAGGAAGTCCTGATCGCTTTTGATCGCCGCTTCGTTCGCCTTCGAAGCATCGTGATACATGCCGGTGCGGACATAGATGTGCGAGGGCATATGCACCAGATGCCCCTGCTCCGGCGCCATCGAGGCCAGCCGTGCGGCGCTTGCGAGCGCGCGCTCCGGATGCGGCGAGGCCTCGACCGCGTGGATGTAGTAATGATTTGCGCCAAGATGATCAGGATGCTTTTTAAGCGTGCGCTCCAGCGTCGCGACCAGCTCCACGGTCTGCGGACCCGGCTTGCCGTCCTTGGTCCATAGCTCCCACGGATGCAAGTCCATCAGCGATTCGGCAAACAGCGTCTGGACATCGGGATCGTCGGGATACGCATGCGCGACGCCTCGCATCGCATCGGCGTACGCCAGCTCGCGCGCGGGAGTTTGCTTGCCGTCGGGACCGTAGCGCTTCGAGAGCGCCTCGATGAGCGCCTTCTCTTCGGGATTCGATGACGCCTCGAGCGACTGCGCGCGCTGAATCGCGCCGTACGCGATTTTCATCCGCTCGTCGTTGCCGGGCAGGTTATAGTTCGGGCCGAGTACCAGCGCGATGCCCCAATCCGCCATCGCCATCGAAGGATCGAGGGCTGCGGCCGCGGCAAATGATTGATACGCCTCGTCGTGATTGAAACCGTAGTTGAACGCGAGTCCCTGATCGAAATATTTCTGTGCCTGCTCGGATTTGGTCGTCACCGGATGATGGACATTGCCGAGTCCGGCGTAGAGTTGCTCGGGTCCGGGCGTCGCCGCTGCGGCGGCATGCTGATGAGGAGCATCATCGGCGAAGGCGGGGGCGGCGGCGAGCGCGGTTGCTAACGCGAAAATGACCAGCGATCGACCCATAGCAATTGACATCATCGTATCTGGACCATCCCGCAAGATTGCTAGCAACCCGCTCACATCTAAGTAAAGGCGCCCACGTGGACTTGGGCGGTCGCGGCGCGGCAGGATAGAGTGATCGCCATAACAATGGAATCGGATACCCAGGCAGACGCGCTCGAGGAATCGGCCAACTTCCGCGGCCTGCGCGTAGTTGCGTTCGAGAGCCGGATGGCGGCCGAGACCGCGAAGATGATCGAGCGCCTCGGCGGGCGGGCGATCATCGCGCCCGCGATGCGCGAGGTTCCGCTCGAGGATAATCACGGCGCGCTCGAGTTTGCCGAAGGACTTCTCGCGGGCCGCTTCGACATCGTGATTCTCCTTACCGGCGTCGGAGTTCGCGCGCTGTTCCAGGTGATGGAGACGCGCCACTCGCGCGATGCTCTCGTCGCCGCGCTTGGCAAGACAACCATCGTCGTGCGCGGACCCAAGCCGACCAAGGCGGCCCGGGAGCTCGGCCTCGAACCCTCGATCGTCGCGCGCGAACCGAGCACATGGCGCGAGCTGCTCGATGATCTCGCGAGGCAAATCCACCTCGATGGAAAAAACGTCGCGGTGCAGGAATATGGAGTTTCCAATCGCGATCTGATCGCCGGATTGGAGGCGCGCGGCGCGCGCGTCACCACCGTTCCGGTCTATCGATGGACGCTGCCGACCGACCGCGCCCCGATACGCGCGGCGCTGAGAGCGATCGCCGCGCGCGAGGCCGACGTCGCGCTCTTCACCAGCGCGAGCCAGGTCGTCAACATCATGCAAATGGCCGAGGCCGATGGCATCGCGGCGTCGGTGCGTGACGGCTTCGCGGCGATGGCGGTAGGATCGATCGGGCCGGTCTGTTCGGCGGAACTCGCGAGCAACGGCATTCGCCGTGACTTTGAGCCGGAGCACTCGAAGCTCGGACATCTTATAAAGGACGCGGCGCAACGCTCGCATGCGATCCTCGAGGCGAAGCGCAATCGCGTGTCGCGTATCGAAGTTGCAACGCCGCCGCGCGCCAGGAAAGCGCTCGCCGAAAACCTCGCGCGGTCGCCGCGATGGGACCATCCTTTCATGAAGGCGTGCCGATGCGAGCCCGCGCCCTACACGCCCATCTGGCTGATGCGGCAGGCGGGGCGCTACATGCCGGAGTACCGCAAGATTCGCGCGGCGCATGGCTTCCTCGAAATGTGTACGCGTCCGGAAATCGCCGCCGAGGTGACGAGCTTCGCGGTCAAGCGGCTCGGCGTCGATGCGGCGATCATTTTCGCGGACATCCTCTTGCCGCTGGTTCC
>DATGKG010000176.1:0-3241 GCA_035294805.1 Binataceae bacterium (SeqCode)
CTGCCCGACCTGGAAGGTAAAGCGGGTATCGGCGAAATCTTCGAACAGGCGCGCGCGCGCACGCATCGAGCTGGAGCTCACGTCGGGCAGGATCGGCGGGTCGGGATACTCGTCTTCGAGATACTCGTTGATAATCGTCGAGTCGTAGATAGTCGCGTCCTCATCAACCAGGACCGGCACCCGGCCGAGTGGATTGAGCCGAAAGAAATCCTGCTGGCGATGCTCGCCCTTGGCGAGGTCTACCTCGACCAGCTCGTAGGTGAGACCTTTTTCCGCCAATGCGATGCGGACCTTCTGTCCGAAGGGACACGGAAGGAAGTCGTAAAGTTTGATCATGGTCCGGCGACCCCTACTCCGCCTTTACTTCAACCTTGAGGCTCGCCTCCACTTCCGGCTGAAGCCTGACCGGAACGGTAAACTCGCCGAGTTGCTTGATAGGTTCCTCGAGATGAATCTTGCGCCGTTCGACGCTGACTCCTTTCTCGCGCAGCGCACGCTCGATATCGATGTTGGTTACCGAGCCAAAGAGTTTGCCCTCCTCTCCCGCATGCGCACCGATAGTGATGACGAGCGCTTCGAGCTTTCGTTTAAGTTCGGACGCCTCGCCTTTTTGCACCTCGCGCTTCGCCAGCGCGATGCGCTTGTGATGCTCGAAAGCCTTGATACTTTTCGGGTTGGCCTCGACCGCGAGCTTGCGCGGAAAAAGAAAATTGCGCGCGTACCCCGGGCGCACCTTCACCACATCGCCGGTCCGTCCCAGATTCGGGACGTCTTCGCTAAGTATGATCTGTACGTTCATTGCTGATTCCGTCTTTCGTTAGAGAAAGTCACTAAAGTTTCCCGCCTCCTGGCTCGGGGGCTTGAGTCTTCGAAAATCGATCCACATATCCAGTACGCCGACCACGCATACCAGCACCGCCAGCACCGGATGTAATGTCGTGATGATGTAAATCGCGACCCGCGCCACCGCCGGCATGCCGAGCACGCCAAAGTAGAACGACATGATCGCGAGGCCTTGGCAGAAGTAGACCGCTCCGACGCACAAAAAGGCGTCGAGCGCGATGGTCTCCGCGGGTTTGATCCCGGCGTAGTTGAAACCCTGATAGGCGAAGCCGAACGCGAGCAGCACCCAAATCAGCCATTCGGGCGTGGACCACTTCTTAAGCTCGCCGAAGAGATCGTAAGGCATCCGCTGCTTGCCCGCCCATCGCCAGAATGTCGTCAGATTAAGCATCACAGTGGCCGCCGTGGCGATTGCCGCCAGCGCCGGGCTCAACCGGATGAAGATGTCGATCACGGTGGCTTGCGTCTCCTTTGAAAGCCCCGCGTCCATGCCGATCGCCTTGTAGAAATCCTGTCCGCGCTCCATCCCGGCTTTGAGTGATGTCTGGATTGCCGCCAGCATCGCTTCTGGAGAACCAGCCGCGATCAGCGCCGCAGCCGTACCTGCGACCAGCATCGCACCTGCCGTGAAGATCACGATCAGCTCGAATGGATACCGCCGTTCGAGCATGACGCACATCACCATCGTGGCGAGGCCAAAGCTGACCGCATAGCTGACGCCGGCCCCGAATCCCGCGGCCACGGTCACCAACGCGCCGGCGAGAAGAACCGATATCGCGGCGCGCCAATGCGGACTCAGCCTGCCGACCGCGAAGATGAGAATCGGCGCCGGCGCAAACAACATCGCGATGCCGCCCGCGACCGGAACCGCGCCGACCGCCATAAACAGCGCGGCCGAGAGCGCAGCCGCCCGCACCAGTCCGATTATCGCTTTGCGCGTCACGACGCCTCGCCGCTCCGCAGGCTGTCGAAAGCATACTTTCTCCAGCCTGCTGCCCTCGCTGTAATCTCCCCCGAAGGGGGAGAACTAAAGGAAAGCAGCCATCTTTTTAGCAGAGTGTCGCGATCGTTCATCTTAGGATCCAGTGTTGCGACACCCTGCTAAACGCCCAAGGTTGAGAACGGCAGCAACGCGACCACGCGCGCGCGCTTTATCGCGATGGCGAGCTGGCGCTGATGCCGCGCGCAATTGCCCGAGGTGCGCGCCGGGACGATCTTGCCGCCCTCGGTAATGAAGCTTTGCAGCGTGCGGACATCCTTGAAGTCGACCTTCAATGACTTGTCGGCGCAAAAGCGGCATACCTTGCGCCGCCCGCCCGGACGTCCGCGCCGCATGCCTCCTCCACGTCCCTCGCGTCCGTCGCCGCGATCGCCTTCGCCGCGATCGCCGCCTCCGCCACCGCGCGGACCGCGATAGCCGCCATGTTCGCCGCCACCATGTTCAGTTCTTTCGTCGTCTGCCATTTAGGTTCCCGATCTTATCATTCTGGTCGCTTCGATATCTCTATCGAGTTCGCGATCACTTCGTATGCGATATCGATGAGGCCCGCTTTCATTCGGCGCCGCACCGCCTTCAAACTGCCCTTCACCATGACTTCCGACCCCACCCTGAGGCTGGGACGGATTCGCGCCGCCTCTTCTCCCGTCATCACCGCGCTAAGCATCAAATCGTTGGCCGCATCGACGATGATTCGTAACACCGAAGTTCCCGCAGGTGTGGTGCGAAGCTCCGGCTCGCCGTGGATTCGGCCCCAAAGGTCGATCTTATTTCCGCCACCTACGAGTCTATTCCCGCCCACCTTCGGGCTCCGTTATCTCATCGGGAGCGTCGGGAATTTCCTCTTCGGGCGCCGCAGCTGCGCTTTCCGCCTGCGATGCGGCCGCAGCAGCCTCGGCGCGCTGCGCAGCCGCTGCCGCCATCCGAGCCTCCGCCGCCGCGCGCGCCTCGGCAATCCGGCGCTTGCGGGCGTCGATCTCCTCGCGCGCCTTGGCCACATCGGCCTCAACGTCGATGAGCACCGACAGATACCGCAGCACCGTATCCTGCAGCTTGAGGTTGCGCTCGATCTCGTTCATGGTCGCGGCGTCGGACGCATAATCGAGGCGGACATAGTAACCGCGCCGCTCGCCCTTGATATGGTAAGCGAGTTCGCGGAAACCCCATTCCTCGGTTTCGATGATTTCGCCGCTGGCCGAGGTCGCAATACCCTCGAAGCGCTTGATGATGTCCTTGATTTGAGGTTCGCCTACATCGGGGCGAATGATGAAAATCGTCTCGTAACGCCGCATCCGCGGTCCTCCTTGTGGATTTAAGCCCCTCTCGGAGCAAGGAGCGAACACGACAAAGTAGCATCAGCGGACACTGCGTCTCAAGGCGTCGCAGACCCTTCCACGAGTT
>DATGKG010000177.1:0-5631 GCA_035294805.1 Binataceae bacterium (SeqCode)
GCTAATAGCGGGTGTCGGCACTACAAATACGAGCAGCGCTAGTGCCCAGATTGCTAGTGCCGCAAGTATTAAGATACGCGCTATTGGCAAGTGCACGAGCCCCCGCCACCACCGGACGTTCGAGTATTGCCTCCGACAAAAGTCAGTACCGTTCGTCATCGTACGGAATTTCAAATTCACTCTTTTCGAGTAGGACCCGAACCTTGCGAATTTCCGGCGAACTATCATGGACCTAGCGAACTCGCACGCGGCTAGGTTTTGCCGATTTCTTGCGACTGAGCGCAGATGGACCTAGGCAAATACCGGCGGGATAGCTTTGGGCGAATTCCGGGGATTAGCGGCTCCGGAGGCGTTCTCCGGGTCCATCCGCAATCGCAAATCCCGCGCACGCGCGGGGATTTTGCACGATTCTCCCAACGATGCCGAAACCGAACGAGTGGATGGTGGAGCAGAAGGGATTTGAACCCTCGACCCCAACGTTGCGAACGTTGTGCTCTCCCAGCTGAGCTACTGCCCCACCGAGGCTAAACTTTGCGCGAGGCCACCGTATCGAGGTAGGCCCGCAACCTATCAGCGACATCCGCTCGTTTCAAGCCGAACCCGATTTGCGCCGTGATGTAGCCGACCCGGTCGCCGAGGTCATAACGCGTGCCCTCGAATTCGTATCCATAAATCTTGCGCCGCTTCGCCAGCCCGAGCAACGCATCGGTGAGCTGAATTTCTCCGCCCGCACCGGGTTTGCTCTTTTCTATCAGGTCGAAAATTTCGGGCGGAAGCACATAGCGCCCCATGATGGCGAACTCGCTCGGAGCCTTTCCGGGCGGGGGTTTTTCCACCATCCCAATCAATTCGTAGAGACGATCGCCGGCGGGCTTTACCTCGACGATGCCATACTTCGATAGCTCGCTCTTCGCGACACGCAGCAGCGCGACCACCGGCGCGTCCAGCTTTTCCGCGACATCGAGCAGTTGGCGCAGGCATGGCTTTTTTGCATCGATGATGTCGTCGGGAAGGAACACCGCAAACGGCTCATCGCCCACCACCTCGCGCGCCTGCAGCACCGCATGCCCCAGCCCGAGCGGCTGCGCCTGATGCGCACTAGTCAGCTTGGTCGGCGAATTGGTCTTGCGCAGCATCTGCAACAGGTCGTGCTTACCTTTGCTCTCCAGATGGCGCTCGAGGTCTTCGGCTGGCTTGAAATGATCGAGCACCAGCGTGCGCCCCGGCGTGACGACGACGATGATTTCCTCGATACCCGACGCGATCGCTTCCTCGACGATGATCTGGATCGCGGGCGTGTCTACGACCGGCAGGATTTCCTTCGGGATGACTTTGGACGCGGGCAGCATCCGCGTGCCGAGCCCGGCAGCCACAATAACAGCCTTACGCACTTTCATTTGATATCCAGTCTTCGCGGGTTGAGGTTGGATGATTTTGCGATCGCGGTCAGGCCTGTTTCTCGCGCTCTTCCTGCTCCGATTTGCATTGGATGCATAACGTGGTGACCGGTCGCGCTTTCAGCCGCTCGACGCCGATCGCGCGCCCGCATTCCTCGCACAGCCCATAGCTGCCGTCGTGCAGACGCGCGAATGCCTCATCGATTTTGCCGAGCAGCTTGCGTTCGCGATCCTTCATGCGCAGCAGAAAGATCCGATCCGACTCCACTGAGGCGCGATCGGTCGGATCGGCAAGCATTTCTTCGGTGCCGTTCATCGCGCCGACCGCGCGCTCGGCCTCCGACAGGATCTCGCGCTTGCGTTCTTCGAGAAGTTTGCGAAAGACCTTTAAATCGCGTTGTCTCATTGCTGCCGCTGCGGCAGACCTAACCCTTGGTCCCTTTTCCCCCTTTAGGCGAGGGGAACAGAGAGAAAGGAAGTACCGGATCGTACTTCGGCCTCGCAAGTATGTAAAGATAACGCTATGAAGACGGCCTACTTCGACGCGTTCTCGGGACTGAGCGGCGACATGATGGTCGGCGCATTGCTCGATTGCGGCGTCGATTTCAAGAATCTCGAAGCCGTGCTGGCGTCGCTCCCGCTGAAGGGATCGCGGCTGTCGTGCCGTCGCAAAACGGTGAGCGGGATCGCCGCGATAAAGTTCGACGTCGAAGTGACGGAAGCGCAGCCCGAACGTCATCTATCGCAAATCCTCGGGATGATCGAGGCGTCATCGATCGGATCCGCGGCCAAACGTCGGGCGCATGCGATTTTCGAGGTGCTCGCGGACGCCGAGGCCAAGGTGCATCACACCACGCCCGAGCACGTGCACTTTCATGAGGTCGGCGCGGTCGATTCTATCATCGATGTCGTTGGCACAGCGTGGGCGCTCGAGGAGTTGGGTATCGGCGAGCTGCTGGTGTCGCCGCTGCCGATGGGATCCGGCTTCGCGCGCTCGCAACACGGCATCATTCCGGTCCCCGCGCCGGCCACCGCCGAACTCCTCGCGGGATTTACCGTGCGGATGGGCGATGGCCCCGCCGAAATGGTGACGCCGACCGGCGCGGCAGTTCTACGCGCCCTCGGGCGCTCGGCGCCGATGCCGCTCAACTTCGAAATCGAGAAAATTGGCTACGGCGCGGGCACGCGCGAGTATCAGGATCGTCCCAACGTGTTGCGTATCATGATTGGCCACGAACGCGGCGCGCTGGATACGGATGAATTGATCGAGATCGCGGCCAACATCGATGATCTCAACCCGCAGATTTACGACCACGTGATGGAGCGGCTATTCAGTGCCGGCGCGCGCGACGTCACGCTCACGCCGACCATCATGAAGAAGGGCCGTCCCGCGATCACGATTGCAGTACTCGCCGAGCCGGCGCGTCGCGATGCGCTTGCGAAAGTTCTGTTCGCGGAGACCTCGACCATCGGTGTGCGATTTCATCCGGTGGCGAGGCTCAAGCTGCGACGCGAGATTCGCGAGGTCGAAACGCAATGGGGCCGCATCAAGGTGAAATTTTCCGAGGGAGATGGCGCGGTCACCGCGACGCCCGAGTATGACGACTGCCGGCGAGTCGCGAACGACCACAGCGTCGCGCTGAAAACTGTGATGGAAGAGACGCGCGCCGCCGCGATGGCGAGCCTCCATCATCACGACCACCACGATCACGGACATCATCATTAGTATGTCGGAATTCGAACGGGGCCAGACGCGGCTGGTCATTAACGAGATTTTTTTCAGCATCCAGGGCGAGTCATCGCATGCGGGTCGCCCCTGCGCGTTCGTGCGGCTGACCGGATGCAACCTGCGCTGCAACTATTGCGATACCGAGTATGCGTTTTACCAAGGGCGCAAGATGACGGTGCCGGAAATCCTCGCGCAGATCGACAGCTACGGATGCAACCTGGTCGAGATAACCGGCGGCGAGCCGCTGCTGCAGGACGGCGTGCATGCCCTCATCGCGGAGCTGCTCGCGGCCGGTCGCACGGTGATGATCGAAACCTCGGGCGCGTCCGATGTATCGGGGCTTAATCCGCGCGTCATCAAGGTGATGGACCTGAAGTGCCCCGGCAGCGGTGAGGTAGCGCGCAATCTGTGGAGCAACCTCGAGCATCTAACCTCGCGCGACGAGGTGAAGTTCGTGCTTAGCGATCGCGCGGATTACGAATGGGCGCGCGATGTGATCCGCCGCCACAACCTCGCCTCGCGCGTCAATGCGGTGCTGATGAGTTGCGCGTTCGAGCGGCTACCTCGCGCGGACCTCGCGCAATGGATTCTCGAGGATCGCTTGCCCGTGCGCTTCCAGTTGCAGATGCATAAGCACATCTGGCCGCCCGACACCCGCGGCGTCTAGGACGATTCATCGCGGAAAGTTCGGGCGCGACCGCCATTCCATGGGAATTCCGGAAGGGCTCAAGACTGTAAGCAGCGCAGGACGCGGACCTCGACGGGCGCTTCCCTCCCCCGCAGGTTAAGCGTGCGGCTTTCCGCGTCGGGAAACTCATCGGCTACAGCGGAGTAGACGGTCTCGCTCAGGACCACCTCGCCGGTCCCCGCGTTCGATTGCATCCGCGACGCCGTGTTCACCATGTCTCCGAGCGCGGTGAAGTCGACCGTACCCTCGCCACCAACGTTGCCGACAAACGCAACGCCAGAGTTAACACCGACTCCGAGCGGCAGCCACGGCTCGGCGGACTCGCCGTAACCCATCGCCTTCAAGAGCGCCATCGAAGCCTCGGCGGCCCGGCGGCGGTATTCGGGCCCGCAGAAACCGGGAATGAACAGGGCCATGACCTCATCACCAATCAGTTTGTCGATGATCGCATCGTGGCGGATCAGCACCTCGGTAGACACCTGATAGAAGCGATTCAGCAAAGCGGCGAATGCTGAAGGCGTTAATTGCTCGCCGCGCGCGGTCGAGGCGCGAACGTCGGCAAACAACACTGCGACATCCACCTCAAGTCCTCCGGGCGGGAGGGTGTCGCAGCATTTCGCGCAAAGATTGGGATTTTTGCGCGATGGTGTAAATCCCATCAGCCCCACCAGCTTACCGCCGATTCCGCCGAACGGGTTGTGACAGAGCTTGCAGCGTGGAGGCGACGGCAGGTGTCGGAAGATCCGGTGAGCCATGATCAGCTGCTGATGCCCGTCGAGCAGGAGTTTCCGCCAG
This sequence comes from Binataceae bacterium (SeqCode), assembly GCA_035294805.1. GTDB lineage: Bacteria > Desulfobacterota > Binatia > Binatales > Binataceae > DATGKG01. The sequence continues at coordinate 4,610 of DATGKG010000177.1, forward strand.
GTCGCTTCGTTCGCCGCCTGATCTTGCGCTTGCATAGACTCCGGCCTCCGGTTCGAGCAACTCTCGCTTCCGTCTCCACTAACACGCCCGTCGCAGATCTGTCACGTGGCGTTCCTTCGCGCCATTCGCCAACTACGGTTCTTTGGCTGGGCTTTGACGGGACTCGTTGCGAACACTACGCTTGAGAAACTATGGCGGCACCGATGGTGAGCGAAGTTCTTCCCGATCTACTCGATGAAATGGCGGCGCTGCTGCGAGAAGCCGGCGCCGATCCGCTGGTCGAGCAGCTGCCCAAATTGCGCATCGAGTCGGTGTGCGATTGCGGTGACGAGAACTGTTCCAGCTTCGCCACCGCGAGCGAAGTAAAAGTCGCCAATCATGTCGAGCTTCCCGCGATGGAAGGTATGCTCATCGTGGATCTCAACGCGGCGAACGAGATTTGTTTCATCGAGGTGCTGAATCGTCCCGATGTGAAGTACCTGATGGAAGAGCACTACGAGGACGCGCGCCAGCGCAGCTAATTCGAGACTACTTCAATTCCGCATATCCCAAAGGCGGAGAGAACAGTATCGCCGCCTGGTAGCCGGGGCTGAGGTTCGACCATTCGATGTGAATCTGTTTGGACGGATCGGGATCCTGGGTCGTGAGCTGGACCGGAAAGCGGGTGGCTTTGTTCACGAACACGAAGAAGGGCTTGACCTCCGGCTCGCTCGGCTCGATCTCGAAATTATCGCATTCCTGTCCGCCGATACTCTGGGTCTGAACGAATCTGCGTTTCCCCGCGCGCCGCAGCGCCTCGGAGATGAGCGCGGACCTGGGATCCCATGGATGTATCCTGAAAGCCTTTTTCTCTTTCACGACTTCATAAATCGTCTTGTTCATCGGATCGATGATGGTGATGGCTTTGGCTCCGCCGTCAAGGCCGCCGATCTCTTCGCGAATCCTTCCATGTGAGTAGTACATCACGCCGTGCTCCGGCGGATTGCCTCCCACCTGGAGGGTAAACTGCGCCTGGAAACTTC
>DATGKG010000178.1:0-6689 GCA_035294805.1 Binataceae bacterium (SeqCode)
CGGTGCCGCCGCCGTACTCATAGATGATGTCGCGCAGTGTCACGCCAAATGCCTTTTCGATGAGCCCCGGACGCTTCACGTTGCCCGCGAGTTGGATCGGAATCGTGCCGCGCGAACGGCCGGTTCCATAATTTTTATAGAATTCGCCGCCGCGCTCGAGGATGATCGGCACCGACGCGAGCGTAATGACGTTGTTGATGATGGTCGGCTGCCCGAACAGCCCCGCGATCGCCGGCAGCGGCGGCTTGAAGCGCACCATCCCGCGCTTACCTTCGAGGCTTTCCAGCATCGCGGTTTCCTCGCCGCAGATGTAGGCGCCCGCACCGACCACAACGTCGATATCGAACGATTTGCCGCTGCCGCGAATGCGTTCGCCGAGGTATCCGCCGCGCCGCGCCGCCTCGACGGCCTCGCTCAGTGTCACGAGCGCATCCGGATATTCCGAACGCAGGTAGATGTAACCGCGGGTAGCGCCGACCGCGACCGCCGCGATGGTCATCCCCTCGATGAGCACAAGCGGATCGCCTTCTATGATCATGCGATCGGAGAAAGTGCCGGAATCGCCCTCGTCGGCGTTGCACACGACGTACTTCTGTTTGGCCTCGACACCGAGCACGGTTTTCCATTTGATGCCGGCCGGAAAGCCCGCGCCGCCGCGCCCGCGCAAGCCGGAGGTCGTGACCTCCTCGACGATCTGCGCGCCGTTCGTCGCCAGCGCGCGATCGAGCCCGCGGTAACCGCCATGCGCGAGGTAGTCGTCGAGTGAAACCGGATCGGTGATCCCGACCCGCGCGAAAGTCAGCCGCTCCTGATTCTTCAGATATGAAATCTCCTTCGTCGGTCCGAGGCGAAGGCGATGTTCGCCGGTCAGGAAAAATTCCGGCCGGAAAAATGACGCGGCATCTTCCGCTTGCACCGGACCGTACGCGATGCGGCCGACGGGAGTTTCGACTTCGATCATTGGCTCGAGCCAGTAAAGTCCGCGCGATCCATTGCGCACGATGTGAATGTCGACGCCGAGCTGCGGCGCCTCGCGAGCGAACGCGCGCGCTACCTCGTCGGCGCCCATCGACACGGCGCCGGAATCGCGCGGGATGTAAATCCTGGTGCTCATCGCGTGGCAGCCTTCGCAATGACCTCATCGAAGCGCTTCGGCGTCACGCGGCCAAGGAGTTTGCCATTCACCATTACCGCGGGAGAACACGCGCAATTGCCGAAGCAGTAGATCGCCTCGAGCGTGAATGCGCCGTCGGAGGTGGTGTGACCGAAGTCGCATCCGAGGCGTTGCTTGATATGCTCGGCGAGCGCGACCGCACCCATCGCCTGACACGATTCGGCGCGGCATACCTTGACGACGTTCTTTCCGGGCGGTTGATGGCGAAAGTCGTGGTAGAAGGTCACGACGCCATGCACTTCGGCGCGCGAAAGATTGAGGATCTTCGCGATCATTGGCACCGCATCGGCGGGAACCCATCCGAGCGTGTCCTGCACCCGGCGCAGGATTACCATCAGCGCGCCGGGCTTGTCCTTCAGCGACGTCGCGATCGATTGGACGATATCGCGGTCCCAACTATGCGCAGCATCCATAGGTTCCACGATCCTAGCATCGCCAAACCACAACGTAGAACCACTATGGAGAAGCGCAGGAAACCTTCAAGCGCGGCGTTTTCCGGAGGATTCGGTTCCGCGCGACTGCGAGCGCAACGCATGCCCGATTCCACGGAGAAAACTTACCGCGTTGCGGATCGTGCGGCGCAGTATCGACGTCGGCGGGTTTGGCTTTTCCGGATGCTTCGGAGCGCGTGCGACGGGGGCGCGCAAATTTCGGCGCGCGGGATCGAACGCCAGGATCCTGGCGCGTTCACCTTCGCTGATTTGATTGATACCCGGTTTCCGATCGCCGATCTTTCGACTCCCGCCCATGTGCCGAATTCTCCCGCGTCCACTCGACGCTTAAGCGTGCGCCGATGCTGACCTCATCAATATGCAAATTATCGCCAGAGTGGATCGTTTGGCTAGGGCAAAGATGAATGGCGTCCCCAACGGGATTTGAACCCGTGTTACCGACGTGAAAGGCCGGTGTCCTAGGCCGAGCTAGACGATGGGGACGCTCGCGAAAGGATGGAACCCGCGAGGCTATCCTGCCCTATGAGCATCGGCAAGTATGCGCGCCTCGCGGTGCCGACGCAAAAGCAGCGCGCCTCCGTTCAGCGGCTGAAGGAAACCTTTCCCATAATGTCCGTGACCGAACGATGGCCATGCTCGGCCAGCAACGCATCGAGTTCGCGATCAATGCGGCCAAGCGCGCCTGGTCCTTCCTTGATAAGCGCCGAGCCGATCTGCACCGCTTTCGCGCCGGTTAGATGGGCGATGTAAGCGTCGCGCCCAGTGTTGACGCCGCCTACTGCAACGATATCCAGCAACGATTCGGCTTCACGGAAATAGGCATTCACTTGCGAGGGCGCCCGATCCGCGCCTTTCACCACGCCACTGTTGATGTCGATGTCGAGGTCCTTCGGCAAATCATTCGCGCATACCAGGATCGACACGCGCAGCGACTTCATCAGGTCGGCGATGGCGCGCGGCGTGAAGCTGAGTCCTTTGAGCGGAAGCTTCACCGCGATCGCCGCGGAGGTTTCGCCTCGCACGCGACCGATTACCGACTTGAGCCGCTCGAAGGACGCGAACGGCGCGACCGAGTTCATCACGTAATCATCGGCGAGGTTGAGTTCGAGGATGTTGGCGCCCGCACGATCGAGCGTCGCCGCCACCTTCACGATTTCATCTTCGGTGTTGCCGACCACGCTGCCGACGATGATCTTATTTCGCGCACGCAGATCGCGCGCGATCGCAGCGAAATACTCGACGCCGTTATTCTTCAAATTCTCCGGTTGCTCGAGTCCGCTGATGTTGCACGATTTGAATACCACTGCGCCGCGATGCACCGCGCTCAGTTCGTATAGTTCGCCGCGTTCGGCCGAGCGCGGCCCCGACGCGTTCATAACCGACGAATTTATTTCGATTCCGCCCAGACGAATGCTCGTGCGTTCCATGCGCTGATTCCTACTGCGATGGGCGCATGCTCGCAAGCTGCGTACGCATTCCATGCGCGGGAGCGACGGGTTATTGTTCCTGCGATGAGTGCGCGGCCAATTCTGATCGCGGGCGCGGGAGCGATCGGCTCGATCGTCGGTGCGATGCTGCGCCGCGCCGGGCACGAGGTGACGTTGCTCGGCCGCGAAAATCATCTGAATGCGATCGCGCGCGGCGGCCTGCGCATCAGCGGACTTTTTGGCGATCATGTCGCCGCCGGTTTCCACCTCGCGAGCGACCCCGAGCGCCTCGAAGGCCCGTTCAACCTGATTCTTCTCACGGTCAAGGCATACGACACCGCATCGATGACCGAACGCATCAAGCATCTGCTCGGGCCCGAGGGCTTGATCGTCGCGATGCAAAATGGCGTCGGCAATCTCGACGTCCTGGTCAACCGCGTCGGAGCATCACGCGCGATCGGCTCGCGCGTGATGCTCGGCGCGGAGATTCGCGCGCCCGGCCATGCGCACGCGACAGTATACGGAGCGCCGCTCGCGTTTGGACCGTCGGCGTCAGCGAATCATGAACATTGCGGGCGGCTGTTCGAATGCGCGCGCGAAATCGCGGCGATGCTGACTGGCGCCGGCCTCGCGTCCGAGGCAGTCCGCGACATCGCGCCGCTCTTATGGATGAAGCTCTTCTACAATGCCGCGCTCAATCCGCTGGGCGCGTTGCTGCGGCTCAATTATGGCGCGCTCGCCGCGGACCCGGACTTGCGCATCATCATGAACGAAGTCATCGAGGAAGCGTTCGCTGTCGCGACCGCGCTCGATGTCCCCCTGCCTTACGAAAACGCCGAGGCGTATCGCGCGGTTTTCTACGGGCAGTTAGTGCCCGCGACTTTCAACCATCGCCCCACGATGCTCTATGACCTGGAGCAGCGCGGCCGCACCGACATCATGGAAATGAACGGCAAGGTGGTCGAACTTGCTGGGCGCGTGGGACTTCGCGCGGACACTAACCGGATGTTGATGCATTTCATCCGCGCGCGCGAGCGGATGTGGCGCAAGGAGGCGACGTGACGCCGCCGAAAATCCGCCGCTCAAACATGGATCGCATCGTCGCGCAGGCGGAGCGCGAGTTCCCCTGCGAATGCTGCGGTTTCATTGTTGGCGATGAGTCGCGCGAAGAAGTGCGACCGATCACCAACATTCAGAATGCGCAGCATGAGAAGGATTCGGTGGCATTTCCACGCGACGCGCGCACTGCATTCCTGATGGATCCGAAAGAGCACCTGGCGGTGATGCGCGAGATCGACGACCGGAAGCTCGCGCTCACGATCGTTTATCATTCGCATCCCGACCACGAGGCATACTTCTCCGCGACCGATCGCCGTCAGGCCTGTTCGTTCGATCCGGACTATCCGGACTATCCGGAGACGGCGTACGTCGTATTGTCGATCATGGGCGGCAAATTCCATCGCGCGGCGGCATTCGTGTGGGATGAGACGAAAAAGGAATTCGTCGAAACCGCATTGACTATCGAATAGTCGATCGAAATTAGTAATCGATCATTAGTCAATCGATACTCAATTCGTCGGCTTTGTCAGCTCGAAGACGGGCATGGTCCGGGAGCATTCGGCGAATGCGCTGAGTGGCGCGCCCTTTTTGACCGAATAGAACCGCTGCACACTCATCGCGAACCGATCGAGGAATTCTTTGAGCGGTTCGGGACGCTCGACCACCGGCAGTTCTCGTACCGCATAGTCCTCGCGCCGCGAACCCTTCGTCAATGTGACCCGTCCGGCCGCCCTCGCATTGCGCACCCATTGGGTCTCGCCGCGCACGGCGCACAGATAGGTCCTGCCATTGAGGAACAGCAGGTTGACCGGCGTGGTAAACACTTTCCCGCTTTTGCGCCCGCGGACCTCCAATATGAAGTTATGCTTGAACCCGATTCCCAGTTTGAGCATCGAGGTGAAGATCTGCCCGGCGAAGCGATCCATCGCGGTGGGCTTGAGGAAGTGCGGCATTGGATTATCATTCGCCATCGAATCTACCTAACAGAGCTCAAGTAAACCTCGGAATGATGCTCGTCGAACCCTATTTGAAGCAGATCGAAGAAGTCACGTCCAAGGATGTTGGTACGTGAAGGTCCGGTGCTGAATCTCGCGTTGAAATTGAACCGCCCGAGCTCGCCGTAAGACAATGACCACCGGCAAGATGCGCGCGTCCAAGGACGCGCCATTGGCCAGACCGAAACGCGAACGGCTCACCGCCGAAAACGTCCCCAATCAGCGCGGCCCATTTGCCCTCGAATAGTGAGTATTCGGCGCCTGAATCGAGTTCGGCACGGATTTCGACCGGGGCCAAATCTGATGACGGATTCTCCAGGCTCCTAATACTGTAGAGCAACGATAGCATGACACCGTGCTGGTCATACACGCCGGTTGACTAATGAACGTTCATTCATTAGAAGAAGTTGAGGCACTCAAAATGCCCGAAGCTTTACGCACACAACCTCAAGATGACGCGCTGGTGAAGACTCGGCGCCGGCAGATTTTCCTAGCCGCATGCCGCGTCCTCGCGCGCAAATCTTTCCACGAGGCCAGCGTCAAGGAACTCGCGCTCGAGGCCGGACTCGCCGCGGGTTCCATCTATGTCTACCTCCACAGCAAGGAAGACATCCTCATTCTGATTGCGGAGTCGATGGTCGCCGAGCTGGTCGAAGCACTGCCGGCGATTCGCGCGCGCACCGACGGCGAACCGCGCCGCGAACTGCTGGAAATCATGCGCACCATTCTCGATGTCATCGATCGCTATCGCGAAGCATTCGCTGTCATGAATCATGAGGTGCGCTACCTCGCTCGCCGCCCCGAGCATCGCCGCGCCCTTAACAAAATCACCGACGAGTATCACGGCGCGGTGGCGCAGGTGCTGGAGCGCGGACGCGCCGCGGGCGCGATTCATTTCGAGGATCTGCGCAGCGTGGTGCACGCGATCCACATGCTATGCGCGGGATGGGCCACCGGCGCGAACGCGCTGAAGCACATAGACAAGAACGCATACTGGCGCGAGATAGCTGCGATCATTGAAGGCCGCTTCTTCGAGCCGATGAGTCGTGAATTGAACGGGACCGCGACCGCATCCCAACGGGAGAATTGAAATGGCATTTTACGATCGGCGTACGATGGACGGCGTCTACAGCGTGCGCCAGGGCGCGATTTACATCACCAACTATCGTTACGCCGAAGAGCGCATGATGCGGATGATGGCGGGATGGATCGCGCTCACTCCGCAAATCGAGGTCAAGCTCGAAATGGCGCGCCAGGTTTACGAGGACGCGCTGCATACCGATGCGCTCGGCAAGCGGTTGCCGGAGTTGCGCGCGCAAATCGCATCCAAGCCGCCCAATGCCGAGTTCGTCACCTTCATGAATGCCATCGAGGACAAGGAAGAGTGGGAGGACACTATCGAGCGGCTGGTCGGGATTTATCGCGTACTCAAACCGCATCTGATTTCCCATTACAGCGCGCACGTCGCGACCACTAATCCCGTCTATGAGCCCCCAACCACGCGCATCCTGGCGCGGCTGGTCGAGGAAGAAAAGCTGCATGTCGAACGCGGCCTGGTGCTGCTAAATGATTTGCTCGACAC
>DATGKG010000179.1:0-2526 GCA_035294805.1 Binataceae bacterium (SeqCode)
GAGGAATTCGCTGATGAAGTTTTCGATATCGGTGGCGAGCACGTGGACGCGTCCGGTCAGGTAGTTATAGAAGACCTGCGCGGGAATCGCGGCGACTAATCCAATCGCAGTCGTGATGAGCGCCTCGGCGATGCCTGGCGCGACCGCCTGAATGCTCGACGAATGTGCCGCCGACAATCCCAGAAACGCCGTCATGATTCCCCATACGGTGCCGAACAGCCCAACGAACGGAGACGTCGATCCCGTGGTCGCGAGGAATGTCAGCCCATACTCCAGCTTGGTCAGCTCGACGTTCTGCTGACGCTTCATCGAGCGGGTGACGTTCTCGACTCCGCCGAATTCCGCGCTCATGCGATCCTCGCCGCCGACCACCTGCCGCTTGGCGCGCGTGAGCTGGAGCAGCTCCTGATATCCGGCCCGGAAGACTTGCGCGACCGGCGAATGCACCAATCCGATGCTGGCATTGTTGATCGCCGCGAGGTTTTTCGATTCCCAGAAAATCGTCGTGAAGCGGTCGGACTCGCGCCGCGCACGGGAGGTCTGAACCAGCTTGTGTATGATGATCCCCCAGCTTCCGATCGAGAAAGCGACGAGGATCACGATAACGGCCTGGACGACCGGTCCCGTTCCGAGCAGGAGTCCCACCACACTCATTCCGCCCTCACCGCTCATAGGTTCTCCCAGGTCCCCTTCCTCGTGGCGACGAGGGTCGGGGCAGGTAAGCAGTTACCATCTTCAACCCGCATAGATTCTATACGGCTTCGGGACCGGCCAAAATATCAGCCCGTCGATCATAGAACGCTCCACAACCGCAATCGTTGCGCATATGATGGTGCTTTTCCCTTAATGCCTGACTTGGGTTATTAAGGGCTCTCGGCATAGCTGCACTGATAAGGAGGACCGCACCGGTGGCGATCAAGGTTGGAATCAATGGATTTGGAAGGATCGGACGAATGTTTTATCGCGCCGCCTTGCATCATAAGGACGCGCTCGAGATCGTCGCCGTTAACGACATCACCGATGCGCCTACGCTGGCCCATCTGCTGAAGTATGACTCGATTCATCGCACACTCGTTCAGGAAGTCCGCGTGGAAGGCGGCGCCATCCTTGTCGACAACAAGCCGCTCAAAGTGTTGGCCGAGCGCGAACCCGCGAAGCTCCCGTGGAAGGACCTCGGCGTGCAGGTCGTGGTCGAATCGACCGGGCTGTTCACCTCCAAGGAGGCTGCATCGAAGCACCTCTCGGCCGGCGCGAAAAAGGTCGTCATCAGCGCGCCCGCTGACGGCGCCGATGTCACGCTATGCATGGGCGTCAACCATTCCACATTTGATCCTGCCAAGCATTCGATCATTTCCAATGCGTCGTGTACTACCAATTGCCTCGCGCCGGTCGCGAAGGTGCTCAACGACTCTTTCGGCATCCAGCACGGCCTGATGACGACGGTGCACGGATACACGTCGGATCAGAATCTGCAGGACGGACCGCATCGCGATTTGCGGCGCGCCCGTGCGGCCGCGCTTTCGATGATTCCGACTTCGACCGGAGCGGCGAAAGCCATCGGGCTCGTGCTGCCTGCGCTCAACGGCAAGCTCGACGGCATCGCGGTGCGCGTCCCGACTCCGAACGTATCGGTAGTCGATCTGACTTCCGTCGTGTCGAAGGATTGCGATGTGAAATCGGTCAACGCCGCGATGAAGGAAGCGGCCAGCGGCCCGCTCCACGGCATCCTCCAGTATTGCGAGGAGCAACTGGTGTCGATCGATTTCACCGGCAACCCGCATTCGTCCATTTTCGATGCGCCGCTGACCAAGGTCATCGACAAGCGGCTGGTGAAAATCTTCTCGTGGTACGACAACGAATGGGGCTACTCGAATCGCCTCGCCGACGTGACCGCATACGTCGCGCAGCGACTCTAGATGATGGCTTCCTTCCTTTATCTTCTCTCCCTACCCGGAGAGATAAGAGTGAGGGCTGATTAGGCAGGAACTTATGCCCGTTCGTCCCATCACTGCGCTCGAGCTCGCGGGAAAGAAAGTCCTTGTGCGATGCGACTTCAACGTGCCGCTCGAGGGCGCGAGGATCACCGATCCCGCGCGTATCGATGCGAGCCTCGATACGATTCGTTACATCCTGAAGCAGCGCGGCATCGCGGTGATGTGCTCGCATCTGGGACGTCCGAAGGAGCGCTCCGCCGAATTGAGCCTCAAGCCGGTTGCCGAATATCTGACGAACGCGCTGGGGCAGAAGGTCGGCCTCGCACCCGATTGCATCGGCGATGTAACCGGCAGGATGGTCGCGGCGCTTAAGCCGGGCGACGCGATCCTGCTCGAGAATCTGCGTTTTCACAAAGAGGAAGAAGCGAACGACCGCGATTTCTCGCATGAACTCGCGCGCGCGAAGGATGCCTACGTGAACGACGCGTTCGGCACCGCGCATCGCGCGCATGCGTCAACGGTGGGCGTCACGCGATTTATTCCCGAGCGCGCGGCGGGCATCCTGATGATGCGCGAGCTCGACGCGTTGCGC
>DATGKG010000180.1:0-12972 GCA_035294805.1 Binataceae bacterium (SeqCode)
CGCGCGCCGAACGGCTGGCGGATGACCGGCACCGTCGAACCGGGCATCCGCGCGAGCACCGCGCGATCATCGGGCAGCGGCAGCTTCAGCTCCGGTCGGCTGAGGATCGGCATCGTCGACCATCGATTCGACCACAGGCTAAGCGGCGTGTTCTCCGATTTCGGCGCGCGCGCATACTTGCGTCGGGAATCGATGAGATGGACCTCGCGCCCCCACACGCCCGACAGTGCCCAGTCGCGGATGCTCCGGGCGGCGCCGGTGATGAGCGGCGTCATCGAGCGGCCGTGCGTGCGATGCGCCATCGTGACGCCGAAGATGTCGGCCAGCGTCGCGCAGATGTCGACGTTGGTGGTGAGCGCATCGATGTCGCGCGGCGGCTGTCCGGGCCATACAATCAGTAGCGGAATGTGACCGAGCGGCTCGTATACGGGAACCGCCGGCTTGCCCCAGATGTCTTTCTCGCCAAGGTAATGCCCGTGGTCGGTGCACACGATGACGGCGGTGTTGTCCGCGAAGCCACCACAATCGATCGACGCCATCAGCTTGCCGAACCACGCATCGATCATCGTGAGCTTGGCGCCATATGACGCGCGCACCTGATGCGCCTGCGCCGGCGTCAGCACGCCTTGCGCGATCGCGCCTTGCACGTACGGCGGCCAGATGAGATGCGGTCCCTGCCACGCCGGATCGTACATCGAGGCGTAGGGCTCGGGCGTGTCGAACGGCTCGTGCGGATCGAACTCATCGATGAAGAGCATGAAGCGATCGTGCGCGCGCCTCATCGTCGAGCCACCGCGCTGCCGCCGCGAGCGTGCGCGGGCCTGGAAAATCCTCCTCGCCGCGAAAATATCCGCGCGAGGAGTCATAGGGCATCCATCCGCGACCGAACGACGGCGCGCCTATCCAGCTCGGATCGGGACGCGTCTTCCACGGATCGCTCTCCTGCCCGCGCTGATAGTCCCACGCATCGAAGCCGGAGTGATAATTTTCGCCGCCGACCTCGAACAGATGCGGATGGTCCGAGACCAGCTTAGTCACCACGCCAGCGCGGCGCATCGCGACCGTGATCGGCTCCTCCCAAATTTCGATCGAACCCCACGGACGCCACAAAAAATCGATCGCGCCGCACAGGATGTCATGGCGCGCCGGGATGCAAGGCAACGATCCGGTGTAATGCTTCTCGAAGCGGAGCGCGCGACGCGCGAAGGCGTCGAGGTTGGGAGTCGCGAACTCGCGGCCGCCGTAAGCGCCGAGCATGTGCCGATTGAGGCTATCGAGAAGAACAACTATCGCGTGTTTCGGATGCGTGGGTTCGTCGGGAGCCATCACGCAAGCCTAGCAGATACTGCAACGGGCGGCGTCGACGCGCGTATATGCAGGCATGGCGCGGCGGTTTATGATCGTATGCTGATGCTCAGGTTTACGACTCGGCTCGCCATCGGCCTGCTCGCCATCACGATTTCCGCATGCGGGATCGCGAAGCCACCCATCCAGGAAACTACCCAGGTGGTCGCGACTCCCGTTCAAGGACAACTCACAGTTGCCGCAAACAAGGCGCCTACCGTAGGCGAAGTCACTCCGGTGAATGTTTCGATCGCAAACGGCACCGACATCACTCGAACCGTAGTTCCGAGCCAGATTTTCGCGATCAATAGCTCGGGTCAGCGCGTCGCCCCGCTTCCTCCGGGCGAGGCCGCGCGGCAAGCGGGTAACGCGGGCGAGCTGAAGGCGGCGATCACCAGCGGCGCAGTGAGCGGTGTCGCGGGAAGCGCGCTAGGCGCGGGATTGGGTGCGGCAGTGGGCGCCGTCACCGGCGGCATTGGTCCGGGCGCGATTATCGGCGCCGCGATTGGCGCGGGCGAAGGAATCTTTCGTGGCGCCGAAAAAGGTCAGGACCGCGCCGATCAGGAAGCGCATCAATTGGATTCGCTGGCGCTGCATCAGGAGGACGTCGCGCACAACTTCACCGTCAGCGGCTATGTGTTTTTTCCGAAGGGCGACTATCAGCAGCTTCAGGTGCTGATGATCAATCGCGAGACCGGCGATACGGAAGAAGTCACGCGCCCGTGGCCCTGAACTACTTTTCAGCCAGCAGCCCCTTCCCGGGCACGAAGTTAATTTCGAGCCGGATGCCGTCGGGATCCTCGAACAGCACGGAATAATATCCCGGCGCCCACGAGCCCTCCTCCGGAGGATGGACGATCTTAGCGCCGAACTCGCGCAGCGACTGGTATGCCGCATCGATGTCCTCGCGCGTGCGTGCCCTGAAACATAGATGATGCAATCCGACGCGCCGCTGGACGAACTTCTCGCCGGTGTATTTTTCCTCGCTCGGCATGATTCCGAGCGCGGTGCGTCCACCGACGCAATAGAACATTTCGCCGCTGTCGATCACCGGTTTCATCCCGATGAACGGCAGCAGCTTCTTGTAGAAAGGAAGCGATGCCTCAAAGTTCGAGACGGTGAGAATCACGTGCGCCATTCCATTGATGTCCATCGCTTGCCTCCTAGCGGCGATTCGGGTTCAGCGTGATCGACGTGCCGATGAACAGCCCGCGGCTCATCAATCCCTTTTCATCGTAGGTCACATCGAGGCCGGCCGCGTTGAATGCTTCGATATATTCCGCGTTGTTGAACAGAAACAGCTCGTGCTTCTGCTTCAGATATTGAATGCCCTCCGGCGTGCCGATGAGCATGTGCCATTGAAACACCGACATCCTTCCCTTCGCTGACGGGATATCCATTCGCGCGATTTTGAAATCCGGCTTGTCGACGTATAGCGCGTGGACACCGCCGGGTTTCCAGCTCTCCTCGGTGAGCCAGGGCTCGATGATGAGGACGCCGCCGGGATTCAGATGACGGGTCATATTTATCACCGCCGCGCGCAGGTCGCGCACGTTCTTCATGTATCCGATCGAGCTGAACAGACACGTGACCACATCGAAGCGGCGGGCGAGATCGAAGGTGCGCATGTCGCCCTCATGAAACGTGATCTCCGGATGTCGTGCGCGCGCAACCTCGAGCATCTCGGGCGTGTAGTCGATTCCTTCGACCGCATAGTACTTGCGCAGAAACGACAGATGCGTTCCGGTGCCGCATGCTACATCGAGCAGCGCGTTGCCGGGCGAGGTTTTCTTCTCCGCGATGATCTCATGCAGGCGCTTCGCTTCGGCCTCGTAATTCTTGAAGCCGTACAGCGCATCGTAAATCTTCGCGAGTTTCGAATACTCCGACATTTCCCGCACCGGAAAGAAAAACGGCTTCGCTCATCGCGAAGCCGTCTGATGATGACCGCGTCGCGACGATGTCTTACAACATGGAAGTGATCACGACGATCGCGCCTTTGCCGGGTTTGCCCTGCTCCGACGGATCGGCAATCACCATCGCGTTGTTGGTGATCCTGAGGCAGTTCGGATCGACCATGCCGCTCGCGAACGCCCGGGTAATACCCTTGTTGTCAACCCGATAGACGTTGCCATCGCGATCCGCCGAATTTTTCGCGGCCGGCCGGCCTGCATCGACGATGATCAGGTTTCCTCCGTAGCTGCCGAAGCCCGCCGGCGCATAGCCCCATCCGGTCGGATTTACGAATCCGACCAGATATTCGGTCTTCAGCTTGCCGTCGGTGCCGAGCTCATTAATCCTGCCGACCCGTCCCGCGATCTCCATGCGCGGACGCATTCCGGCCAGCATCGTGTTGGGCGCCTTCGGGTCATTGGCCGCGGTGAATCCGATCGAACTGATTTCGTATGCCGGTGTGCCGTCGAAAGTCGCGAAGGCGGTGGCCTTGCCGCTGGGATCGATTTGATAAATCGTCCCGTTGCCGTTGGCAACCGCGTAAAGCTTGCCGGCAAATGGTCCGACACCAAATTCGAGGTCGCGGCATTCGGTCGCCTTCCCGCCGTTAAGCTTGCCCGCGTCGGGAAGTGTCGCGAATGCCGATGCGGACGCGCCGCCGATGCGCATGATCTGGCAGGGCGATTTTTCGTCGGAGCCGGACGCGACGAAGACCTGACCCGCATACGAGCCGAAGCCTGCGGGAGCGATCGCGACGCCCGCCGGCTTGTCGACTTTCGCCATCGTTGTCGCGCTTCCGCCGCCCATCGGCGCAGACATCACTGCACCGGATCCGTCGGAGAACACCAGCTTGTCGCCTTCTACCTGGACGTAAATGGGGCTGGTCGCGCCGGTAATCTTCAGCGCCTTGATTTCGTATGCGATCTCGACATCGAGTCCTTTGCCCGCGGCATTCACCAGTGATGTGAGAGCCACGACAGCGAGAATCATCGCCGCGATGGAAAATTTCCGTACGTTACTTTTTCTTGTCCAGTTCATCCAGTGCCTCGTTAATGAAATACTTCTGTTCCGGGTCGCGATTGTCGATTTCCGACTTGCATCGCGAGACCCACTCCGCAACGCCAATTACCGCCGCCTCCGCCGGATCGGGAATCCCGAGCGCACCGGCAACCTGCTCCAGTTGCGCGAACAACTCATCGGGCAGTATCAACTGAATTTTCTTTCCCGCCATCCCCAGTTCGTCCATCAAATGACCATCACCATATAGTCTTTTGAAACCCACCCCGTCAAAATGGTTAGTCCGTGACTTCACAGCCGAAATACCTTGGATCGCTGGTCGAGTACCTTGACCAGGGCCGCTTTCGCGCCGGACTCGTTGTGCGAGAGCAGGACCGCCACCTGGCGCTGCTCGACGGGACCGGACGTGAGAAGCTGATCGGACGCGACCTCGTGCTGGTGCGATACTCCGATCGCAAGGCCGACGCATCCAACCTCGCGGATGTAATCGCCGAACTGGAGCATGAGCGCGCGGAACTTTCCTCGGAGCTCGATCTGAATTTGTTATGGGAAGTCGTCCATGAGCAGGGCCGCACCTTTCGCGCCGACGAACTCGCCGATCTCTTTTATGGTCGCCACTCCGCGGCCGCGTCTTCCGTGATGCTCGAAGCGCTGCTCAGCGATCGCCTCTACTTCACCCGACGCCATCTGGAGTTCCAGGCGCGCGCGCCCGAGCAGGTCGAGCGCCTGCGGATGCAGGAAGAAAAGATCCGCATGCGCTCCGAAGAGTTCCGCGAGATGCAGCGCGTGATTCGGCAGATCCTTCATGGCGCATCCGAAGCGTCGCCGGAGGAGGCCGCGCCGATCGTCGCGAAGCTCAAGCCTTACATCGAAAATCCGTTTACGCGCAGCCGCGACCTGACCGCGATCCTCGAGCATGCCGCCCCCGACGTCGAACCGGTCGAAGCAGCATTCGAAATACTTGATCGACTTGGCGAAGCTCCGAGTTTGCCGCGCTTCGCGACCATTGCGGGAGTGAAGACGGACTTTCCCGAAGCGGTGATGGCCGAGGCCGCGAAGGCCACTGCGCCTGAACGCCAGGAGAGCGACGGCGGATTCAGTATCACTATCGACGACGAGGAAACCGTCGAGATCGATGACGCGCTGAGTTGCGAGAGCCTTCCTGACGGTTCGCTGCGGGTCCGCGTGCATATCGCGCTGGTGGCCGACTTCGTCGCGAAAGATGGCGCAATGGATCGCGAGGCCGCGCAGCGCGCGACCACGGTATATCTGCCCGAGATAACGGTGCGGATGTTGCCTGACCCGGTCTCATGCGCGGCGGCAAGTCTCATTGCCGGCGAAGTGCGGCCAGTCCTCACGACCGACGTGACGATCTCGCCTGACGGCGAAGTCACCGAGGCCTCGATCTATCCCACGCGAATCCGGATTAGTCAGCGTCTTAACTACGATCGCGTCGACCAGATCCTCGCCGATCCGGAATTCTCAGGAGAACTCGCCGACAGCCTCGCCAAGCTCAACCTTGCGGCGAGCCGCCTACGCGAACGACGTCGGCGCGCGGGTGCGATGCTCATCCAGCGGCGCGAAGCGAAAGTGCGGGTTCATGGCGATGACATCCAGATCGAAGTGCTGGATACCGGCTCGCCGAGCCGCCTGCTGGTCGGCGAGTTCATGGTGCTGAGCAACTATGTCGCGGCGCGCTACGCCGCGGACCATCATCCCGATCATTTATAGAGTGCAGCCCCTCGCCAGCGGCGATTTCGCCGGACAGCGGCCGCGCCTGTCGCTCTATCCCGAATATCATGCGGGAATCGGCCTGGATTACTATGCGCAATTCAGCTCGCCGATTCGGCGCTATGCCGATCTGGTATTGCAGCGCCAGTTGATCGCGGCGCTCGCGACGCCCGACCGCTTCAGCTATTCGCAGGAAGAGCTGCTTGCGGTGCTCGCCGGCGCCGAAACTGCCGAGGCCGAAGGACGCGAACTCGAGCGGCGCGCCAAGCGCTATTGGATCCTCCGCTATCTCGAACGCCACGCCCGTGACGCCGAGTTACCCGCCATCGTTACGCGCGAAGGCGCCAGCGCCGAACTTACCGACTACAGCGTACGCGGCACGCTGCATGGCGCCGGCCACATGCCGGTCGGCGCGAACATCGTTGTGCAGATCGCGAGGGTCGATCCGCTGCGCGGCTGGCTCACCATGGACTATGTTCGTCCGGCGTCGGAGGTCATAGAGAATATTTCGTAGCCTTCTCCATCAACCCCAGACGGTTTACAAAAGACGTCCCCTCCTATCATTGTGCGAAGTTATCCTGGTCGAGACGCCAGCGATCGATCGACTCGATATTGAAACGCCAGTCACTTCCGACTTTGAAGGCAGGCAGGCGGCCGCGCTTGAGCTGACGATAGATGGTCGAGGGATGCACCTTTAGATAATCGGACAGTTCCTTCACGGTCATAACGTGACTGCTCTCATTCTTCATCATTCAAATGTCCTCCCAGTGCTCTCTTGGCGGCTTCCCGCATCGTTCGATTCGCTTTAAACGCAAGCGGCGTGCCGCTGTACGGAATTAGCGAAGCACTACGGGCGTATAACCTTTATGCGATGAAGAGCTTGGAATAGCCGATAGTTATTTGGCGAGATGACTAAAATTTGTCGCGTGAAAGGAACGGCTCGCCGTCTCATTTCTGAACGGCGAGCCGTCCTGATGTGACAAAGATGTTCTGCTTTTAAGACGCCCGCTCGCGTCTTAGACTTTCCCTATCAGGTCGCGATTGGTTTCACTTACCATCTGCAGGATCGACGCTTCATCGTTGCCGCGCGGAAGGAGAATCAGCCGATGCACTCCCAAGTCGGCAAAGCGCTTCGCGGTATCGCGATCGACCTTGATCCGCGGCGTGATGCTGATCTCGATGTCCTCGAACTTCCGTCCTTCCGCCTTGCAGGCCTCGCGCACGCCGTTGATGCATTTTTGTGTCCCGTCGAGGTCGAGCGCGAAACCGTACCATCCTTTCGCCAACCGCGCGGCCCGGCTGTAGGCCTCCTTCGTATGTCCTCCGAAGACGATCTCCGGATGTGGCTTCTGCACCGGACGCGGCATCGCATTGACGCCCTTGAACTTCACCCATTGCCCGCTGAACTCCGGCTTCGGCATCGTCCACAACGCGAGCATCGCTTTCAGATACTCCTCGGTGCGCGGACCCTTGTGATCGAATGGCGCGCCGATCGCCTCGAACTCGGGCTTGAGATAGCCGATTCCGATGCCGAAGATCAGCCGTCCATTCGAGAGCACGTCGAGCGAGGCTAGTTCCTTCGCGAGAACCACCGGATTGCGCTGCGGCAGGATGATGATTCCCGTGCCGAGACGAATCTTCGTGGTGTTCGCCGCAACGAATGAGAGCGCAATGCCTGGATCGAGCATCGGGTGGTCAGGCGCGACTGGCGACGGCGGCACCTGTGGGTCGGGCAGGATGACGTGCTCGCCCGTCCACAGGCTTTCGAAGCCAGCCTGTTCCGCGGCCTTCGCGACGGCGGCAGCGGTTTTGGGAGATGCACACGGTCCGTTATTGATGCTGAATAGTGCGATCTTCATAGCGCCCTCGTACCACGAATTATGGAGAGTTCCAATGCGCGCTGCGATGCGGGCGCATGCCTCCTTTCGAAGCGCGCGGTCTATGAGCGGAGCGCGCAGGCGGTCAGCGACCCGCTGTTCTGCGCTCTGATTCCTACTTCACTTGACGAAAGAGGAAACATGTGCGCGCCAGTCTGTCAGTTGACGAGGCGATTGCGAGAAGGTTCACCGGGTCAATGGCAAGATCGAGATTGTATTCAGAAGCAGCTAAACTACTCGAAGACAACGGTTACCAAGAAGACGGCTTAACGGAGGGGTACCGTAACCGAAGAAAACAAGACCTAATCCCTTATGAGCATTTGAGAGACCGCGATTTGGTCGACGACGGAAGCTTCATCGAGGAAGCGAGGCGCCAGCGAGGTCTCACGTTGCTCAGTTCGCGAGTTGCAGCCGGATCGTAGTTCGGCCGTTAGCCGTTTTACTCTCGGTCCATCCGAGTCTTGATGGACTCGCGTTCTGGCGCTGCAAGTTCCTCGACTTTTTGCGGATCGGCTAGCTTCATAAACTTGAGTTGTTGCTCGACCAACGATCGGCTTCCTCATTCGTGGAACAGTTGTCTATCGGGACTAAGTCTCCGTGACGCACGGCAGCGCGCAGAGCTAGGATCGGGGTTGTCTCAGGGGCATCCAATCCGGCAAATGACCAATGAACGGTGAGGTAAAAGTTAATTCTTTCTAGCGCGATCCGTTTGTTAGCATCGAGTCGTTGGCCGCCCTTTCGCCTGAAGAACCAAATCTCGGCGACCATGAAAATAAGTCCGACTGCCAAGGGCGAAGAGCCACATTTTTCTAGCTGAGACCTCGCTTGGGATTATAGACTTGCACCTTTCGACTGCGAGTACGGCCTTTGACCTATACATAGCATGCAACTACGTTCACTCGCATGCCCCGAACGATTCAGATTCGCAATGTTCCCGATGCGATGCATCGTAAGTTGAAAGCTCGCGCGCGACGATGCGGAACGTCGCTATCGAGTTACCTATTGCATGAACTGAGAATGCTCGCAGAACGACCCACGATGGAGGAAATGCGCAAGCGCCTGCACCAACTCGAACCGGTTGTTATTCCGGAATCTGCCGCCGACGCGGTCCGCGCGGAGCGCGATTCTCGATAAGCATCGTCGCCTCTAATTGACGATCCTCGATCAGCTTCGGATAATCGCTCGCAATGAGATGCCCGCAATGCGGTACTGAATCGAATCCTCAAGCTGCCTTCTGCTCGCGCTGCGGCAACAAACTGCTCGAGGTCAAGCCGGCCTCGGTCCGCGAATATTCCATCGCGCAGATTCGCCGCTCCTACTGGTACTACGCGGGACAAATCCTGGGCGGCGCGGTCCTCGTCAGCCTCGGCGCGTCGCTACTTATCAAGGGGTTCCAACCGATGGAACTTGGGTTCGCGCTGCTCGTCATCGGGATAGTGAATTGGGCGATAATTCCCATCGCGCACCGGTCGGTATCATGGCGCATCACCTCGGATCGGTTGATGGAACAGCGCGGCATCCTTGCAACAGCGCGGCGAGAGGTGGAACTTCAGGATATTCTATCGATCGAGGTGACTCGCCGGTTGCGGCAGCGCCTCGCAGGATTAGGTGACGTAGTTGTCGCGTCGGCCGCAAGCGCCGACTACATGATTCGCATGACGGATGTGTACGATCCCGACGGAGTGGCGGAGACGGTGCGCAAGGCGCGGCTGAAGCGCCTCGCGTGATCGTCCTGATGATGTGGAGGGGAGTGCGCGATGGGTAAACGGGCTGACCTTCGTTACGAGCGCAGATTCTGGAAAGAAGGCGTCCACGCGGTTGCGGGATGCGACGAGGCCGGCGTCGGCCCGATGGCCGGTCCGGTCGTGGCCGCGGCGGTTCTATTTGAGCCAGAAGTCTTCATCAAGGGCGTGCACGATTCGAAGCAGCTTCCGCCCGAGAAACGCGAAGAGCTTTATCCTCTGATCATGGAGCGCGCGATGACGGTCGGGGTCGGCAGCGCTGGCATCGACGAAATCGACAGTCTCAACATCTATTGGGCGACGATGCTTGCCTTCAAACGCGCGCTCGCAGCATTGACGCATACTCCTGCGCATGTGCTGGTCGACGGGCGCAAGATTCCGGGCCTTAAGCTGCCGCAAACCAAAATCGTCGGAGGTGATCGCAAAAGCTTCTGCATCGCGGCCGCATCGATCATCGCCAAAGTCACGCGCGACCGCCTGATGCACGAATTCGATCGGCTCTACCCCGGCTACGGCTTCGCCGAGCACAAGGGCTATTGCACGCCCGGGCATATGCGCATCGTCGAGGAGCGCGGCCCCTCGCCGATACATCGCCGGTCGTTTTCGCCGGTCGCGATCGCCTCGCAACTGAAGCTGTTCGGCAAAGCCGCCATCTCTTGAGAATTTCGCCAACCGTTCGCGCGCCGGATCGCGAACTGCATTTATGTTGATTTGTATGAGTTGCGACATAAGAGTAGATTCGGAATAGGTTGGGAAGCGTACGGGGTGTGTGTTTATGGCATTAGAAAGAGACAAGCACGTAGCGCAGCGCGCGCTGCTCACGCTCGACGAGGCGCAGCTGCTGGATGTTTACCGCAAGATGGTGACGATTCGCCGGTTTGAAGAAAAAGCCGCCGAAATGTACACCAAAGGAAAAATCACCGGCTTCTGCCATCTCTATGCGGGCGAAGAGGCGGTCGCAGTCGGCGCCATCCAGGCGCTCTACGACAAAGACTACGTCGTATCAACCTATCGCGAACACGGCCACTGTATCGCCAAGGGTGCGGAACCGCGCGCCGTAATGGCGGAATTATTCGGCAAGGAAACCGGCATCTCACACGGGCGCGGCGGTTCGATGCATCTGTTCGATCCGGTCCTGCGCTTCATGGGCGGCTATGCGATCGTCGGCGGCGGCTTGCCGATCGCCGCGGGCCTCGGGCTGTCGGTCATGTACAAGGAGGAGCAGGAGATCGTCGCATGCTTCTTCGGCGACGGCGCGCTGCCGCAGGGCGCATTTCACGAATCCTTGAACATGGCGGCGCTCTGGAATCTGCCGGTAGTCTTTATCTGCGAAAATAATTTCTACGGGATGGGCACGCTGGTGCAGAATGCGATCTCGCAGGAGCACCTGTACAAGTTCGCCGAGCCCTACAAGATCCCGGGTGTGCGCGTCGACGGCATGGATGTGCTCGAAGTCTATGGTGCAGTGACCGAAGCGGCGGCGCGCGCCCGCGAGGGCGATGGCCCCTCGCTCATCGAGGCGGTGACTTATCGCTTCCGCGGTCATTCGATGTCTGATCCGGTCGAGTATCGCTCCAAGCGCGAGGAACGCATCTGGCTGGAGCGCGACCCTATCAAGAATCTGCGCAAGAAATTGCTCACCGAACGCGGACAGGACGAGACCACCCTCAAACAAATCGAAGCTGAGGTCGAGGACGTCATCGAAGATGCGGTGCGCTTCGCCGACGAGAGCCCCGAGCCGCGCCTCGAGGATGTCAGCAAGCACGTCTACGTGGATTGAGCGACGACGTTTACGTCGATTCAGGAGATGTGGCGATGGCGGAAATCTCATATCGCGAAGCATTGAATCAGGCGCTGCGCGAGGAAATGGATCGCGACGAGCGCGTCTTCATCATGGGCGAGGAGGTCGGCTACTTCGGCGGCGCATTCAAGGTCACCGACGGCCTGCTCGCCGTCTACGGCGAAAAGCGCGTGCGCGACACTCCCATTTCGGAGCTGGTGATCGTCGGCGCCGGAGTCGGCGCGGCGATGGGCGGCCTGCGTCCGATCGTCGAGCTGATGACGGTGAACTTCAGCCTGCTCGCGATAGACCAAATCGTGAATCATGCGGCGAAAATGCGTTACATGTTCGGCGGCAAGACCAAGGTGCCATTGGTCATTCGTACGCCGCAGGGCGCGGGGCATCAGCTCGGCGCGCAGCATAGTCAAAGCCTAGAGGCATACTTTCTCCATTGTCCCGGCCTGCGCGTTGCCATTCCCGCAACTCCTGCCGACGCGAAGGGTCTGCTCAAGAGCGCATTGCGCCAGGAAGACCCAGTAATGTTTCTCGAACATGAATCGCTCTACAGCGTGAAGGGCGAAGTGCCCGACGGCGAGCATCTGGTGCCGTTCGGAAAAGCCAACGTGATGCGCGAGGGCAAGGATGTCACCATCGTCTCGTATTCAAAATGCGTCTACGACTCGATGCACGCGGCCGAGGCGCTCGAGAACGATGGCGTCGATGCCGAAGTGATCGACCTGCGCATGCTCAACCCGCTCGACATCGGCACGGTGGTGGAATCCGTCAAGAAGACCGGCAAGGCGATTGTCGTCTACGAAGGATGGAAGACCGGCGGCGCGGGCGCGGAGATTGCCGCGCAGATTTACGAGGCCGCCTTCGATCATCTCGATGCGCCGGTGGAACGCGTCGCAACGCTCGATCAGCCGATCCCGTACAACAAGCATCTGGAGAAGGCCGCGCTGCCGAGCGCTGCCGATATAGTCAAGGTCGCCGAACGCATGATGTAGCTCGCGCGGGCGAGTCCTGCTGGCAATAGTGAGAAGATTATGAGCGAGATCACGATGCCGAAGCTCTCCGACACCATGGAGGAGGGCAAGATTCTCCGGTGGCTCAAGCATCCGGGCGACGAGATTCATCACGGCGACCAGTTGGCCGAGGTCGAGACCGACAAGGCCGATATGGTGCTCGAAGCTTTCGATGACGGCGTGCTCGATGAGGTCACGCTTAAGGAAGGCGAATCGGCCAAGGTCGGCGCCGTGATCGCGAGAATGCGAAAGTCCGGCGAGGCCCCGCGTCCGCGCCCTCGGCTCGTAAGCGCGCCGGAGAAAGACATGCAGGCCGAGGCCGCACAGTCATTCGCGGGCGCGAATGGGTCGCGCGAAGAGCCGGCCCAGCCCAACATTCCCCGGGAATTTGCCGGCGAGACGGAGAATCACACCAACGGCTTCGATGCGCGCGAGCAATCGCCCGCGATGAGCGTGCATCCGTCGTCAGCCGCGCCGACCTCGATGCCGCGTCCGCCACGCCG
>DATGKG010000181.1:0-4873 GCA_035294805.1 Binataceae bacterium (SeqCode)
CTTGTCGCGGAGCGCCGTTTTCAGGATGCGATTACGGATCCGCACCGACTTGGGCGTGACCTCGACCAGCTCCTCTTCGTCGATCCATTCCAGCGCGGTGTCAAGCGTCGGGATGGTCGGCGTGGTCAGGCGAATGGCCTCGTCATGGCCGGCGGCGCGGATGTTGGTGAGCTTCTTTTCGCGGCACACGTTGACCGGCAGGTTGGTCTCGCGCGCGTACTCACCGACGATCATGCCCTCGTAGACTGGATCGCCAGCGGTGATGAAAAACTTCCCGCGCTCCTGCAGATGAAAAATCGCGTAGCCGGTGGCGGTGCCTTCGCGATCGGAGATCATCGCACCGTTCTGACGCGAGCGGATGTTGCCGGCCCATGGAATATAGCCGTTGAAGATCGAATGCATCACGCCGGCGCCGCGCGTCTCCTGCAGGAAGCGCCCGCGAAATCCAATCAGCCCGCGCGAGGGAACGTCGTACTCCAGCCGCACGCGCCCGCTCGCATGCGTCACCATCGTGCGCATCTTGCCTTTGCGCGCTGAGAGCAGTTGCGTGACGATGCCGATACATTCGTCGGGAATGTCGATGACAAGAAATTCCATCGGCTCGAGAATCGCGCCGTCCTTCTGCTTGGTCACGACGGTCGGCTTCGAAACTTGCAGCTCGTAGCCCTCACGCCGCATGGTCTCGACGATTACCGCGAGCTGCAATTCACCGCGGCCCATCACGCGCCATTGATCGGCGCTGACCGGCTCGACCTTGATACTCACATTGCGCCGCGATTCGTGGATGATGCGCTCTCCCAGTTTGCGCGAAGTGACGAATTGCCCTTCGCGTCCCGCCCACGGCGAATTGTTGACGGAGAAAGTCATCGCGACGGTCGGCTCGTCGATTATGATTCCGGGCAGCGGGCGCGGATTTTCGAGGTCGGCAATCGTCTCGCCGATTTCGATATCTTCCAGGCCCGCAACCATCACGATATCGCCGGCCGCGGCACGATCGACTTCGACGCGCTTGAGCCCTTGCCATGCGTAGAGATGCGCGACCTTGCACACGCTGGTGGTACCGTCGAGACGGCACCGCGTGTACTGACGTCCATCTTCCATCGAACCCGCGACCACGCGGCCGATCGCGAGGCGCCCGACATAGTCATCGTAGTCGAGATTGTTGGCCTGGAATTGCAGCGTCGCTTCCGGATCGACTTCAGGACCCGGCAGGTGACTGATGATGGTCTCGAACAACGGCTTGAGGTTTTCGCCGTGCTCACCGAATTTCGTGACTGCGGTTCCGATGCGCGCATTGGTATAGAGGATCGGAAAGTCGAGTTGATCCTCTTCCGCGCCGAGATCGATGAAGAGATCGTAGACCTCGTCGAGCACGTCGGCGGTGCGGGCATCCGCGCGATCGATTTTATTGATGCAGAGGATCGCGGCCAGCCCGGCCTCGAGCGCCTTCTTCAGCACGAAGCGCGTCTGCGGCAGCGGACCCTCGCAAGCATCGACCAGCAGAAGAATCCCATCCACCATCGAGAGCGTGCGCTCGACCTCGCCGCCGAAATCCGAATGGCCCGGCGTATCAACGATGTTGATCCGGGTCTTGTCCCAAACGATCGAGGTGTTCTTCGCCATGATGGTGATGCCGCGCTCGCGTTCCAGCGCGTTGGAATCCATCACTCGATCGACCAAATTTTCGTTGGCGCGAAAAACTCCGGACTGACGCAGCATCGCATCGACCAGCGTGGTTTTGCCGTGATCGACGTGAGCGACGATGGCGAGATTGCGAATATCTTGTCGGCGCATTTTTTCCGGGCGGATACTAAAAACCAGATACTAAAGTGCGGCGAGCCGCAAAGCCCGCCGCGACAACCCAGTGTACCTGTGAAACCTCATGGAGTAAACGCGGGCCCCGTCATCCCGCCGTAACACTCCGCCGCGTGATCTCCTCAGGGCGAAGCCTCGGGCGGCGACGATTCAGGTTCGGGCACCGGCTGCTGCTGATTGTAACGCCTCTGCGCATCGTGCTGGATCTGATCGAGCAACTGCTGGACGTTCTTCACTTCGGTGACTTGCCAGACGCCGAAGTCGTCGCGCGCCATCCGCACTTCCCAACTACGACCCTTATTGTCGGTAAATTTGGTGGAAGCCACACCATCATCGCGATGCAAAAGCACGATTGCACCGAGAACCGCGGCCGGCGGCATCTGCACGTTCTTGTCGCCGTCATTGATGTCCTTGGTGGTGTACGCGCGCGTGGCTTGCGCGAGCGGTTTCGAAAGAAGATCGACCGCGCCCTGCCCCACCATCTGACTCAGCGGATCGTTGGCGCGCTGCTGCACCATCTCGTAGCCCGCGTGCTTCACCACGCTTTCGAAATTGACGTAGCGCGCCGCGGCTTCACCGTCGCGCGCATCGATCGCGCGCTTGAGCTGTAGGACCGCGAACGATGGACTCGCGGGGACATAAACCAGCGCCCACCAGAGCAAAACAATCGTAATTAGGATGCTGGTCCAATGCCGGGCGGCGAAGCGGATCATCGCGCACGATTGTCCGCCGCTACGATGGCGATGTCGAGCATCCTTTCGAACAGATCAGTGTTTGGCGAGCGTCAATTGCGAGAGCTGACTCGCCGCGGACTTGTCGATCATCCAAATGACGACGCCGTCTTTAGGTGCAACGAGATGCGCCGGCACCTGATCGGGATTGTCGTTGCCTTCGAGCACGCGTTTCACGGCGGCCGCTTTGTTCGCGCCCGAGACGAGGAACATGATGCGCGCGCTGTTGTTCATCACCGGCGCCGTCATCGTCACGCGATGGCGAATCTTGTCCTCGACTTCGACCGGAACCACGAGCCGATGCTGCTCGTGAAGCTCCGGGATGCCAGGGAAGAGGGAGAGCATGTGGCAGTTGTCGCCGAGTCCGAGCAGCATCAGATCGAAGCGCGGGAACTGACCCTCGCTAAGGTTGAAGTTCTTGCGCAACTCCGCTTCGTACTCGCGCGCCGCGTCCTGCGGCTTATCTTCGCCGCGGACGCGATGAATCTGCTCGGGCTTCAGCTTGAGCTTGCTGAGCATGGTGCGATTCGCCATTCCGTAGTTGCTCGATGGGTCGTCGGGCGGCACGCTTCGATCATCGCCCCAGTAAAACTGGACTTCCTTCCAATCGACGCTCAGCTCAAAGCGCGTCGCGAGAAGTTCATAGGTACGCGCAGGAGTTGTGCCTCCGGTGAGAGCGATGGTGAACTCACCGTGCATGCATATCGCTTCGCCGGCGATATGCGCGATCTCTTCAGCCGCGCGCACGAAAAGTTCTTCCGCGGTATCGAGGATGATGATTTGCCGTTCGCTCATTTGTGTAAATTTATCGAGAAAAGGAAGCGCTGCGCCAGAGCAAAGCCGTGGCGCAGCGCGACTCAAATCCTATTTTGATTCGCGGCTACTTCGCAGCGCGCTGCTCGCCCGCCTGAATGCGATCGCGATGCTTCTGGGTCGCCGCCAACAAGTCCTCGAATGACTTCTTGAACAACTCGACGCCCTCTTCCTGCAGCTCCTCGCCGACATCGTTCAGATCGATGCCCGCCGCCTTCAGCTTGCTGACGACATCGCGCGCCTCGTCGACTTTCGTCTCGAGAGTCGCAGCCGCCTTGCCATGCGCGCGGAACGCATCCATCGTCGCGGGAGGCATCGTGTTGACGGTATCGAGACCGATCAGATCATCGACATATTTGGTATCGCTGTAGGCGGGATCCTTGGTGCCGGTGGAAGCCCATAGCAGCCACTGGGTGCGCGCGCCCTTCGCCTTCATCGCGGCGAAGCGATTGCCGAGAAAAATTTCCTTGTAGCGCTGATATACCACCTTGCTGTTGGCGACCGCGGCCTTACCCTTCAGCGCCGCCACCGCGGGATCGTTCTTCTGCTTGAGCTTCTCGGCGATCTTCTTGTCGACGAGCGATTCGACGCGGCTAACGAAGAAGCTGGCGACCGAGAAAATCCGGTCGACCGCGCCGCCGCTCTGCGCGCGCTTCTCGATGCCCTTGATATACGCTTCGGCGACGTTGTCGTAATGCTTCATCGAGAACATCAGCGTGACGTTGACGTTGATTCCTTCGGAGATGAGCGTTGTGATTGCGGGCAGTCCCTCCGGCGTCGACGGGACTTTGATCATCACGTTGGGCCGCGCGATGCGTTTCCAGTAACGGCGCGCCGCATCGATTGTCCCGGCGGTATCGTTCGCGAGCTCGGGCGAAACTTCGTAGCTGACGTAGCCGTGCTTGCTCGCGCTGGAATCATAAAGCGGACGGAGCACATCGCACGCGGTCTGGATGTCCTGGATGGTCAGCGCTTCGTAAATGTCGTCAACGTTTTTTCCTTGCGCGACCAATTGCTCGAACTGCTGATCGTAATCCTTCGAGCCGTCGATTGCTTTTTCGAAGATGGTCGGGTTCGAGGTCATGCCCTTGAGCCCATCTTCCTCGAGCATCCGCTTCATTTCTGGAGAACTGAGCAGGGTACGCCGAATGAAATCGAGCCACGGGCTCTGGCCGAATTTCTCGAGTTGCTTGAGTGGATTTTCCGCCATGATATTTCTCCTCGAGGCTGACTGATGCGGCCTCGCAGCTATTTCAATGTTACTTGCGCGCGATCAGTTTCTCGGCGCGCGCGACCACGTTTTCCACCGTGAAACCGAAGTGCGGCGCCAAATCCTTGTACGGCGCGGATTCGCCGAAGGTTGTCATGCCGATCATATCGCCGTTTGGCCCGATGTACTTGTACCAGCACATCGGCGAGCCGGCTTCGATCGCGAGGCGTTTCCAATTGTTCGGCGGGAATACCGAATCGCGATAGGCCTGCGTCTGCCGCTCGAAAATCTCGAACGACGGCAT
>DATGKG010000182.1:0-3149 GCA_035294805.1 Binataceae bacterium (SeqCode)
CGTTCGGCAATCGCGGCGCCTAGGGTGGTCGTACCGGAGCCGGACGCGCCGAAAATGTGTATGCGGGCAGGCAGCGGCATCGGGACATTTAGGCATCCGGCGCGGGCGCTTTCAACATAGGTTCCGCGCCCGTATCATGGATGGAGAGGGACGTCAGTTCTGGACTCTGCGGCGGCCGAAACGAGAGTGAGAATCGAAAAAACAAAGCCACTGGAAGCAACGCGGACATCGGTGAAAATGCAAAAACAAACCCACTTATGCCGCGTAATTGCTGGACTTTTTGGACTGAGGCAGTGCTCCTCGCCCCTCGCCCCCTCTCGTCCGTCCGTCACGGTTCTCGCATCGCAGCCATCGCGAGAACCGCGCCGGCCACCTTCTCTCGCTCACGAGAGAGAAGGGACCCATTCAGGGCGTGAATTACATAAACGAACCCAAATGATCCAATGAACTGGCGCTCTTTCGTTTATCCTTCGCCTAAGGTCGTATCGATATCATGTCGGTAAACCGAACACTCCTGGTTGTGGGCTATGGCTCCCTCTTGAGCGGCTATGGCCTGATGGCCGAGCGGCGCGGCGGCGGCAGCAAGCTGCTCGCGCGCGATGCGTGGCCGGTCGTCATCCAAAATGCTCAGCGCGGGCTCGCCAAGCCGTCCAGCCATGGCAGCTACCTCGCGATGGATCTGGAGCCGCTCGACCCCACGGAGCCGATCAAGGTCCGCGTCACACGAGGCCGCCAAAGTCTTAACGATAATCCGCACGAGGTCGGCGGCCTGCTCCTCGAGTTCGAAGCCGAATGGGCGGCGCGCATCTCGACTCGCGAGGAATACGACTCGGGGAACTTTCTCCGCCTGCTCGATCTCGCGGAGCGCGCGGGCCGGCCACTCGGCGAGTATCTTCTGGCGATCGCGCAGACCGCCGCGTTCAACCTCGACGCATACCGTCGCGAGTTATACGCGATTCTTGGTTACACCTCGCACGGTTACATCTTTCATCCGATCCCGCTCGATGACGGCCGCGTCGCGATTGCCGCGATCGGTTCCGGCTTCCATTTCAGCGGCCATCCCGAGGTCATCTCGAAGCGGCGCGAGTTCAACATGGACAAGCTGCTCAACTGCGGCGAGGCGCTCGCGCTGACGCATCTGCCGATGGATCGCGAGGGACAGATCGGCTACTTCGCCGAATGTCTTTTAGGGGGGGTACATGGAGTTGCGATCGGCGATCTGATGGCGAGCTTCGATACGGATGCGCCATGGGCCGGTGACCTGGCGCGGCATTTTCGACGCGCAGCCGAGGGCGAGCGCGAGCGCTTTCTGCGCGCGACTTCGCTCGATGAACGAACCTACCTCGAGCGCTTCGGCGATAGTCCCGCCCCGTCGCTCGCACCGCTTCTCAAGCTCGCGTCGAATGGATGATGATGGAAGCGATGAGTTCCGAATTCGCCATCAACGTCGCCAAGGAGAACCTGAAATTCTCGGCCGCGCACTTCATTGCGTATCCGGGATTTCGCGAGCCGCTGCACGGCCACAACTATCAGGTCGGCGTGCGCGTCGAAGGCAAGCTCGCGTCAACCGGCTATGTGATCGACTTCGGACTCATCAAAAAGATCGTAAAATCGATCGTCGACAGTATTGATGAGCGCACGATCATTCCGGCCAACAGCGATTGCCTGAAGATTGATCGCCTCAATGAGCGCCAGGTGCGCGTGCGCTATGAAGCGGACGAATTCATTTTCCCCGCGACCGACGTGGCGATGCTGCCGATCGTGCATAGCTCCGCGGAAGAGCTCGCGCGTTACATCTGGTCCGAACTGGTGGCGGGGTTGAAGGCACGCGGCGCGGCAGGCGAGGCCGAGGTCATCGAAATCTCGGTTGCGGAAGGTCCGGGACAGGCGGCGATCTATCGCCACGCGGTCGCACAGCAAATCTGAGACCTCGCCCATCTGGGTCAAATCATGCGTCTTTGGATTCATTTGCGCTCATTCGCGCGATGGAAACAATTAGTCACCTTTGTTCCTCAGGCCCACCGAATCTAGTGGCATTATGTCACCGTCTCTGTAACATTCTGTGGGCTCGCTCTACAATCGTTCTCCGGAAATGTCGCTGAGGATCGGCCGCAATGATTTGGCCACGGTTGGCATCGGAACCGAAAGGCAACACGGATTTTGCCTACAATCTGGAAGCCGCTCTGATCGGGCAGCATCCGACGATCGTGAAGCTGCGCCAGTTGATCGAGCGCGTCGCGCGTACCGAAGCGACGGTGCTGATTTCCGGCGAGAGCGGTACCGGCAAGGAAGTCGTCGCGCGCGGAATTCATATGTTGTCGGCGCGCCGCGACCACAATTTCGTGCCGGTCAACTGTGCGGCGATTCCACACGATCTGCTCGAATCGGAAATGTTCGGCCATGAGCGCGGCGCTTTCACCGGCGCCTCGGGTCATCGCCAGGGGCTGTTCGCGATGGCCAACGGAGGGACACTGTTCCTTGATGAAATCGGCGAGATGCCGCCGGTGCTGCAAGCGAAGCTGCTGCGCGTGCTCGAAGACGGCGTGGTACGCCCGGTCGGCTCCGATCGAGGCTCGCAGGTCAACGCGCGCGTGATTGCCGCGAGCAACAGCGACCTCGCGATAGCGGTCAAGCGCGGGGCCTTTCGCGAGGACCTTTACTATCGCATCCAGGTGATCCCGATGATCCTGACGCCGCTGCGCGAGCGCCGCTCAGACATCGGTGTGTTGATCGAACATTTCATGCAGAAAGCGCACGAGCGGATGCCCGGCCACAACATCGACATTTCGCGCGAGGCGATGGTTCATCTGTGGTCCTATGACTGGCCGGGTAACGTGCGCGAGCTCGAGAACATGATCGAGCGGCTGCTCATCATCTGCACCGACGATGTTATCGACACGCCGATCCTGCCGCCTAACCTGGTCGCGACCAAAAGCGCGGCCGAAGCGCAAATCCCCGACAAGCTCACCGATGCCGGACTCGACCTCAACAACCTGGTGCGCGAACTCGAAGGCAAGCTCATCAACGAGGCGCTCAAGCAGACCGGCGGAAACAAGCAGGCGGCCGCGAAGTTGCTGGGGCTCAAGCGGACCACCTTCGCCGCCAAGCTGCGCAGATGTGGCGTGATCACCCCGTCCACCAATGGCAAC
>DATGKG010000183.1:0-5557 GCA_035294805.1 Binataceae bacterium (SeqCode)
GAAAGGAAGAGGCAGCTCGGCGCGGAAGATTCGG
The DNA here is from genome assembly GCA_035294805.1 of Binataceae bacterium (SeqCode). GTDB lineage: Bacteria > Desulfobacterota > Binatia > Binatales > Binataceae > DATGKG01. Next base: position 35 of record DATGKG010000183.1, read on the forward strand.
GTCGCGACTGCATCGCGCCGCTGATGCGTACATCGTCAAGCGTCACGGCGGCAAAACCATCATCGCGGGATATCCGTGGTTCACGGACTGGGGGCGCGACACCTTCATCTCGATGCGCGGGCTATGCATCGCAGGGGGCCGGCTCGATGATGCGCGCGCGATTCTTCTCGAATGGTCGAGCACGGTCTCCGAAGGGATGCTGCCGAATCGATTTCCCGACCACGGCGAAGCGCCCGAGTACAACGCCGTCGATGCGTCGCTGTGGTACATCATCGCAGTTCATGAATTCCTTCGCGCCAAGCCGAAAATCAGCGATGCAGAGCGCAAGCAACTCCTCGCCTCCGTGACCGCGATTCTGGAGGGCTACTCGCGCGGCACCCGCTATCGCATCCATTGCGACGGTGACGGACTCATCGCGGCGGGCGAACCCGGCGTGCAACTCACCTGGATGGACGCGAAGGTCGGCGATTGGGTCGTGACACCGCGCATCGGCAAGCCGGTGGAAATCCAGGCGCTATGGCTGAACGCGCTCAAGCTCGCCAGCGAGACCGAGGAGAAATGGCGGACGTTGTATGGACGCGCTAGGGCGTCGTTCATCGCGCGTTTCTGGGATGAAACGCGCGGATGCCTTCACGATGTCGTTGATAGCGATCACGTCGCGGGACAAATCGATCGGGCGTTTCGTCCCAACCAGATTTTTGCGATCGGCGGATTGCCGTTCGCAATCATCGAAGGAGAGCACGCGCGTCGCGTCGTCGATGCGGTCGAGGCGCGTCTGTGGACGCCGATCGGCCTGCGCTCGCTGGCACCGGGCGAACCCGGCTACCAGCCGCATTATGGCGGCGACGGGCGCGCGCGCGACTCCGCGTATCATCAGGGCACCGTGTGGCCGTGGCTGATGGGGCCCTTCATTGAGGCGTGGGTGCGCGTGCGCGGCGACACTGCTGCGGCGAAGGCGGAAGCGCGCTCGCGCTTCCTTGTGCCGCTGCTGGCGCACCTCGATAGCGCCGGCATCGGCCATCTGCCGGAAATCGCGGATGCCGAAGCGCCGCATACGCCGCGTGGATGTCCCTTTCAGGCGTGGTCGGTGGCGGAGGCGCTGCGGGCTCAGCGTTTGCTGTCGTAGCCTGGAGTCTTCCCAGCCATCACACATCACAAGCCTCCAAAATGCATGATTTGACGTCTGTCTGCTTGTAGACAAACATTACAGCGTGATATATGCTGCGTAGTGCTGTTCGATTGAGTCATAGAGGGGGCAGAGCATCTCAATGTTCAAATTTCGACGGGTTCGTTCTCGGCGTGGGGAAAGCAGAGGGCAAACGATGACCGAATATGCCCTTTTGCTCGCCGGTATCGCCGTCGCCGCGGTCGCGGGGTACAACAGTCTCGGCACCAGTTCCAACGGCGCCGTCAATTCGGCTAGCGCTTTGCTCGCCAGCGGCAATAGCAGCGCCCCGGTTAGCGGTGGCGGCGCGGGCGCCGGTAGCGGAGGCAGCGACCCCGGCAATGGCAGTAGCGGCGGGAGCGGCGACGGCCACCATGACCATCATGACGGCGACGGGCACTAGTCCGACTTCGGTGTCTGAGGCGGATAGCGGATATCTAAAGATTAGATTGCACCGCAGTTCAGCGGTGAGTCAAGGTTTCGTTAAATTCTTCCCAACAGGTTGTTGTCGAAGGCGACCGCCAATTGTTCCCGCCATGACGGTAGCTTGACGCCGAACTCCATCATCATTTTTTCACCAGATAAAACCGAATAGTGCGGGCGCGGCGCAGGAGACGGAAATTCCTCGCTGCGAACAGGAATCAGGCGCCGCGCGCACAGCGGCGGCAGCCCAAGCGATGCGGCGCGGCGTTCGTATAGCGCGATGATCTCCTGTGCGTAGCCGTAGCGGCTGATGTGATCCGGACCGCACACATGAACCATGCCGCTCTGCTTGGCGATCTTGTCGACGAGGTTTCCACCTCGCGATGACAAGTTCATCAGAATACGCGCGGTCGCATCGGCTACCGACCTGCTCCAATTCGGCTTGCCGATCTGATCGTCGACCACTTTCAACTCTTCGCGCGTGCGCGCCAGCTCGAGGATGGTGCTGAAGAAGTTTTTGCCGTTCGGACCAAATACCCAACTGGTGCGCAGAATGAGATGCGGCGCGCCGCTCGTCATAATTGCGCGCTCCCCCGCCAGCTTGGTTTTTCCATAGGTGTTGATCGGATCCGGCGGGTCGTCCTCGCGATAAGGACGCTGGAGGGAGCCGGAAAAAACGTAGTCGGTCGAATAATGGACCAGCGCTGCGCGGGCGCGGGCCGCTTCGTCAGCCATGACCTCCGGTGCGCGGGCATTCACCTTCATCGCGAGATGAGGCTCGGCCTCGGCAGCATCGACCTGCGTGTACGCGGCCGCATTCACGATAAGTTCGGGACGCGCCGCACGAATCACGCGGCGGATCGCGTCTTCATCGATGAGATCGAGCGACGATCGATCGGTCGCGACGACATCGCCCAACGGCGCGAGCGTGCGCCGCAACTCGCGGCCAATCTGTCCCGCCGCGCCTATGAGCAGAATTCTGATCTGAACCTCCCGGCTATCACGTATCTCGATTCAAGCACGCAGGCGCGTCAAGTTCGACGAGTTTGTAGACGCCATTCGGCACGCATGACTAGACTCTCGCGACGTATGATACGGTTTGATGTTCTCTTGATGATTGTGCTCGCGGGGCTGATTCCTTCCGCGGTTGGTGCTGCTTCAGTCAAGTCTGGCGACCTGATCTCTCCCGACAATGCGTCGATGGTTACCGATCTCGTCAGTCCGGGAAATTTTTATCTCGTCAAACAAGGCATGCACATTAAGATCGCGCCAACCGAGCGGCTCGAATGGCCGCCGCCGTACAAAGCGGCGACCGAGAAATATGCCTCCCAGGTAAGTCTCAATGATAAGGGCGAGTTGCAAAATTACGTCGCGGGGCAGCCGTTTCCGCTGCTGGATCCGAACGATCCGCAGGTCGCGACCAAGGTGATGTGGAATTTCAGCTTCCGCCCTCAATATACCGACGATGCAGACATTCGCGATGTGGAGATCGTGAGTTCCGGCGCGAGCGGCGCGGATTCCGTCGAACACTTCACCATCGGACATTTCGCTTTCTACAACAATATGGGCCGCACCGAGGTGAATCCGATCCCGACCGATCCGGAGGCGACCGGTGCCGGCATCCGCTATCGCTTCGGCGCGTTTCCGTTTCTGGAGCCGGAGGATCTGCGCGGCTTCGGGATCGTGCGCATCCGTAGCAGAAAACCTGGCGTAGATGACGACGCATGGTACTACAATCCGACCGCGCGGAAGTTGCGTGCGGTCACTGCGCAAACCCTTTCCGATGCGATGGGTCCGGTAGGTATGGGAGGCGGCGCAGGAGCCTTTACCAGCGCCTTCACCAAATCGGTGACCTATGCGAACAACCTCGATCCCGATTCCTATTTCGGATTCGCGGCCAAGATCGAGAACTACGACTATAAGCTGCTCGGCATCAAAACCATGCTGGCTTCGGTAGATGCCGAAAATACTCCGGCTAAGCCATGTCCGTTCGATAACAATCGCAGTGTGTGCCCCGAGGCCTGGCAACTACGCCAACTCTACGTCATCGAGGCAAGCGCGAAGCCGCAATCGTGGCACCAGAAGTTCGGCAGTTCGGGCGTGCTGATTCCCAAGCGCGTGCTTTACATCGATGCCGAAGGATGGTTCCTGACTGCCTCGGACCAATACGATGAAGACGGTAAGTTGTGGAAGACTATCGCCACTTTCAACACCTATAGCGACCGGCCGGTGCGCGACGCGAAGGTCGCTATCTATCCTTTCAAGCGAATGTTCCAGACTGCGTTGGTTGATGAAGACATCAAGGACGGGTTCTCATCGGTGGTATACATGCCGGGACACGAATCCGAGGACCATGAGAGCTGGTACATCAACATGGGTATAGTTACCAAGGCCTTTCTCGATCCACATCAGATGCAGAATTTTGCGCACTGACACCTAGCAATGAAGCCTGCGCAACACTCCGCGTATCGCCCGAAGCAAAATTGGAGGTGTAACACTCTCTACAAGTTCTTTCGTCCGGACCTTCAGGTCAAAAGCGTCGGCGGAATTCGCACGCCTTTGGAAGCGAGTATTGCGCGGATGCCGCGAGTCGCTCCATGAGGCAGTGTAGTAGTAGAGTGCAATGGCCCGACGACTAAGGTTAGACGGATGGTTAACCGGCTCGGGATTTCCGTGATAGGAGGTCGGCGAGGTATTGAAGATCACGCATCGATTGAATGATGGCACCACGCGCTCAACGCATTTAAGCATCAACTGATCCCATAGCTCCAGGCATCCGCCGTACTCTTCCCGCCAGTCCCGGTTCAGATAAATCAGTACATTGAGACGTCGCTCGAGGTTCAGAATCTCCTGATGGTTAAAGTCAGCGTGGATATTTAGATGACCGCCGTTGACTACTTCATGAAGTCCGCCTCCCGCAAAATAAGGATCGGGTATAAGACCTCTGATGCCGGTAAGGTTCTCCAGAAATAAAATGAAAGGCGCCGAATTGAATGAGTAGAACAACGAGCGCAACGGCGCCGAAAGAGTGTCCGGCTTGAATTCAAACTTACCTCTTTCCTGAGCGCGATCGTAGGAGATATGCGAAGACGAATGTGACGGAAAATCGCAAAGGCATCGATCCAGAATTTCCTCGCTCAGGAAGTCATCCAGCACGATATGGGGAAAGGGTTGCGCCGATATATAGCGCTCGTGGAATTGTCGGCCGATATTGGCGGCCTCAGGGCCGAAAAATCCATAGAGGGAGTCCGCTGTGGATAGGATCATAACTAAATCCCACCATTCTCAGCGGCGCCAGGCGAGCAGGCGCTCGAAGAGTCGCTTCGCAAATGGCGTTAGGCGGGTACGATTGTACGCGTCGCCCGCCTTTTTGATCGCCGCGGCTTGCGTCGGATATGGATGAATCACGCTTGCTATGTTTCCCAGGCCGAAGCCGGCCTTCATCGCGGTCGTGATCTCGGAAATTAAATCGCCGGCATGGCTCGCGACAATCGTCGCGCCGAGGATTTTGTCGGTGCCTTGCTGCACGTGAACTTTCACGAAGCCGTCGGTCTCGCCATCTAGCACTGCGCGGTCGGCTTCCGCGAGTTCCTGAACGAACGTTCCAACCTCGATGCCTTTGCCGTCTGCCTCGTGCGCGTACATCCCGACATGCGCGATTTCCGGGTCGGTGTAGGTACACCACGGTATGATGAGCGCGCTCGCTTTCGCGCGGCCGAAAAACAGCGTGTTGCGGATCGCGATACGCGCCTGCTCGTCGGCAACGTGAGTGAACTTGTAGGGCGAGGCGACATCGCCAATTGCGTAGATGTGCGGGTTGGCGGTCTGCAGGTAGTCGTTGACCTTGATGCCGGTGGCGCGATCGTACTCGACGCTCGCGGCTTCGAGGTTGAGATCTTCGACATTGGGCGAGCGTCCGGCGCCGATCAGTATTT
>DATGKG010000184.1:0-5762 GCA_035294805.1 Binataceae bacterium (SeqCode)
ACTGGCGGGCGAGATGTTGCAATGCTCGCCGACCTCGCAGGCGTTCACGAAGCATGCGCTGCATCAGGCGATGGATGGCACGCTGGAGACCGCGATGCAGTTCGAGATGTTCGCGCTGGAGAAATGCTACGTCAGCGCCGAGCACAAGGAATTCGTGACCGCATTCATGGAGAAGCGCAAGCCCGATTTCTCGAAGGTCAAGAAGTAGCGGACGCTTGGATATTGCCCCTTGATCGTTTGAGAAAGCCGGAATAAGAATAGATAACTTAGCGAGTACGCTTTATCATCTTTTCCAGGGCCGCTCGCGAAAGGCTGAATGCATCGCGTCAGTGGGTAGAAAATTCATACATTGAGGTAAGAGGACCATGGCAGTTCATATCGGCGCCGTCGCACCCGACTTCACCCAGGAATCGACTCAGGGACCGATCCATTTTCACGACTGGATCGGCAAGGATTGGGTTATCCTGTTCTCGCATCCGAAGGATTTCACCCCCGTGTGCACTACTGAGTTGGGCGCGGTCTCCAAGCTGAAGCCGGAATTCGACAAGCGCCACATCAAGGCGATCGGCGTCAGCGTCGATCCGCTTGATTCGCACAAGAAGTGGATCGGCGACATCGAGGACACTCAGGGCGTGAAGATGAACTTTCCGATCCTCGCCGATGCCGACAAAAAGGTATCAAAACTTTACGACATGATTCATCCGGAGTGGAACGACACGCTGACCGTGCGCTCCGTCTTCATCATCGATCCGAACAAGAAGGTGCGCCTCACCATCACCTATCCGGCGAGCACCGGCCGCAACTTCCAGGAAATCCTGCGCGTGGTCGATTCGCTGCAGCTCACCGATTCGCATTCGGTGGCGACGCCGGCGGATTGGAAGCAAGGGAACGACGTCATCATTGCGCCGTCGCTGCAGGACCCCGAGGAACTCAAGAAGAAGTTCCCCAAAGGATGGAAGGAGCTGCGCCCGTATCTGCGCGTGACGCCCCAGCCCGACAAGTAGGCGAGACATCGTCGAGCCGTATCCTGAGCGCTGCGCGAAGGATCTCGATGGTAGAATGTCGTGGATATCCCGGTCCTCGCGAGGGGGCCGGGTATCTTTTTGGTCGAGGCAGGAACGGGTCCGACTCTTCCCGACATTCTTCCCCTCCGGCAATGTCAAAGAAGCTCGGACCCGCTTAAAAGCGAATTTATCTTCAAATGGCTCGGACGAGTCGCTAATTAGTTACTTCAAGTCCAAAGACATAGCAATAAACCGATAGATGCCGTTTTACCGACAAACTATCGATTCCCTACTGAAGGTTCTGATTTGCCGACCGGCGGGCGCGAAGTCGCAATAGGGTCTTTTGCAACGTCGCATCCGGCTTGAGCTCCAACGAATGATCGTAGGCGTCGAGGGCCTCGTCGACGCGCTTCTGATTCATCAGCGCGATGCCGAGCAGCGTCCATCCGTCAGGAATGCGAGGGGCGCGAGCGATCGCATCGCGCGCGAGGCTCTCCGCCGCCGCGAAGTCGCGATGCTCGATTGCCATTTGTGCGCGGCCCAGCTCGACTGCCAGGACGCCCTCAGGAAGTTTCTCCGCGTGGCGCAATGCCTCGTCGCGCTCGTCGGTCTTGCCGATCGAGTCGGCCAGCTTCGCGAGATCGACGTATGCCACCGGCGGCGCATCAGGCAACCCGGCCAGCGCGCGCTTCAGCTCGCCCAGCGCCTCCTCTTGGCGTCCCATCTCGGCATGGACCAGCCCGAGATTGTACAGATTCGCGGCGTCGTCCGGCTCGAGCTCCTGCGCGATCAGGAACTCGCGCTCCGCGTCTTCCTTGTCGCCGCGTGACTTGAGCGCGAGGCCGAGCCGGTCGTGACATAGCGTCGAGCGCGGCGCCATCTCCACGCAGGTGCCGAACAGCGCAATTTCGTCATGCCAATAGCTCTCGACATGAAACAGGCTCGCTCCGAATGCGAGGATAACCGTCGCGGCAGCCGCGGCGAGCATCCGTCCGGAGGCATCGATACTCATGAATAACGCAACCGCGATATCGGTGAGCGCGATGCACCATGCGACCGAAGCCATATAGAGATAGCGATCCTCTACCAGCGCGAGCGGGCTGAACGCGCGCAGGTCCAGCACCGGCCCGATACTGACGGCGATCCAGATTGCCCAGAACAGGTAGGTCAATCTGCGCGAGTCATTCCAGAGGGCGACCGCGCCTGAAACGGCGAGGCCGATCACCGCGAGTAGCGGCAAGTAAAACTGCGACGCACGGATCGAAGAGACGACGTCCACCGGATGCACCGGGCCCGCGCGCCACGGCATGATGAGCATCATCGCGTAGGTGCCGATCGCGTTGGGGACCGTCAGCCATCCCTGCGCCGGCGTCATCGGATTGGTAATGTTGAGGCGCGTGATAAAGCCGAGCACCTCGCGCCGAATCACGAGATAGAGCGCCACCTCGATAAAAAACGGCGCCGCAGCAACTCCCACGCGCACCAGGCGTTCGCGCCATGACGTTGGTGCGTCAGGCGCGATCAGCACGCCATATGCGACGATGATCAGAGGAAACACCACGGCGGATTCGTGGCTGAGCAGCGCCATCGCAAACAGGATCGGCGCGAGGAACCTCGATGCCGCACCTCGGCCGCTTCGGATGAAAAAAAGGAACGCCGCGAGTTCGAAGATCGCGCTCATCGGCAGCGGAATCGCGGTCGGCCATACCACCGCCTGCGCATGAATCGGGAGCACGCCGAATACTGTCGCCGCGATGCTCGGTGTCCAGCGCGAGCCGCCGAGCTCGCGTGCGATGTCGAACACAAGATAAACCGCGACCAGATGCACCGCGACGATCGCCAGATGCCATCCGACCGGTGCGAGGCCGAACAAATGATAGTTCACCGCCAGCCATACATCCTGCAGCGGCCGGTAGTATGCACTCTGCGGCAGACTCAATGGATTGCGAAACCACCACGAGTCGTTGACGAACGATCGCCACACCATCGCCCAGTCGCCGATGTAGCGATTGAGGATGATCATCTCGTGGTCGTCATAGACCAGTCCGTTTTCGAGGCATCGGAGGTAGACGAGGAGCGTGATCGCGAGGGCCGCCAGCGGCGTGTCTGACAGCGTCGCAGGCGACCAGAATCGTCGCGCCGGCGCGCGCTTCGAAGGCGCAGGCTTCTGGATATGGTCTTTGCGGCGCGCGGCGTGGCGTTGCTTCTTCGCACTCACGAGTTTGCAGGAATTCTAGCCTTGCTACGCGAGTTCAGAAACTTGCTTGGCGGATGTCCGACCTTATCGTATGGTGCGCGAAGATTAACGGTTCATGGCGATATCCAAACGCAGCGCCCTGCGCCTTGCCCTGCTCGCCTCGATGCTGCTCTGCGCATGGGGACTTGCGGTACCCGCGTTCGCGGCTGACGCGCAAGCTCCGTTTCCGCTTCTCTATCACGGCCGCGAGTCGCTGATTCTGAATCGTCTGCTACTCGATCCGTCAACCAAGATCGTCGATGCGCTCACTGGTTCGCGTGCGGCGGTCTATCAGGATCAACTTCCGCCGCCCGGCCCCGAACTCGATACGCTCAAGGCACGCATCAACGACGGCATGGGACTCGTAATCATCCTTGGCGCTGATGTCGATGCCGCATCGCTCAAGGCGCTGACCGATGGCGCCGTCGAGCAGACGGGTACCGTCGAGGCGCCGGCGGGCCCGGGCCATGCGATGGCGTCGGAGAAGCTCGCCGCGATCATCAGCTACGTCGGTCCGCCCGACGATCCGATCGCAACCAACATCAGTTGGAAGTCGGCGGTGCGCATCCACGAGCGCAGCCTGCTGAAGGTCTCATCGGCGGCAACGGTGATGGTCGCGACGACGACCGCCGATCCGATCAAATCGGCCACGCCGATCCTGATGCGCATGCGGCTCGGCAAGGGCACCATCTACATCTTCAATGTGTGGTTCAAGGAGGGCGACCTCGCGGCGCGTGAGCGTAGCTACCTGCGGATGCTGCAAGGGCCGCATGGCGCGCAGAACTACGACTTCCAGCGCTTTTTCTTTTTCAACTGGCTGCTCTATGCGATGACGCGCGAGTCCGGCGGCGTCGCGCCGGTGAGCTATGGGCGCTGGATTGCGGCGCCGGTTCCGAGTGGGCTCGCGGTCGCGCTTCTCGTCTTTATCTTCGGCGGAACCTTTGCCGCGATCGTGATCGGAGTCGTATGGGCGCGACGCTACAGCCGACGCCATCCGGAGGAGGTCGAGCACTTCTATCGTCGTGCGGTGGCTGAAGCGAAGCCCGCGTCGCTCGGCGCGGCAGCATTGCCGCAGGAAACGGCGCAAGCCGCGGCGGTACACGGCGATCCGCGCTGGGAGATCGTCGGTTTCCATCGCCCGCTCTCCGGCTTCATCTACAACTACCTGCTCAGCGTCCTCGTGCTGATCCCGTTCAACTTCGTGGTGACATTCTGGCTCGATCGCAACTTCGTCAATCCATTTCTGGAGGCACGCGGCGCCGGCAATTTGGTCGTACAGGTGCTGTTGTTTCTCGGACCGCTGCTGGACCTCGGCACCAGCCAGGCGATGATCAAGTACTTCGCCGAGTATCGCGTAAAGGAACCGGGCCGCGCGATCGCCTACATGCAGTTCTTCGTGTGGTTCCATCTGTTGGTGGGAATCCTCGCGGTATCGGCGCTGGGACTCATCGGCGCGGTCTACTTGCCGGGTACCACGGCCGCGTATCTCAGTTGGTTCGTGGTGCTCGACACGCTGGCCGCCTTCCCTCCCTTTTACTCTTCGTTCAGCTCGCTGTTTCGCGCGCAGCAGCGTTTCGATTACGCGCAGCTCGAGGTCGCGCTCTTCTTCGGTATGAATCCGGTCCTGCAAATGGCCGGCGCGATCGCCGGACGCCATTGGGGCTTGATGCATCCGGCGTTCGGCGAAGGGATGGGCGTGGTGCTGGGCTTCGCGTGCGGTTCCATCGTCGCCAATCTGATGATCGGGCTCATCAGTTGCATCTTCTATGGACGGATGGGGATGCGGCTGCTCACCATCATGCTCGCGCATTTCGATCGCGATACGATGCGGCAATCGCTCGTGTATGGCATCAAGCTGACGGCCGGATCGGTGATGCCATTTTTCACGTGGGGCACCGTTCCCGTCATCATGGGCGCGCTGCTGCCGAATTTTCTCGAGCTCAACGAGATCTGGCTGCTCGTGTACGGACTGACCTTCGCGTATCTGGAAACCGGCGCCGCGATCTTCGCTCAGATGATGCCGTCGATCTCGGAAAGTTATTCGCAAAACATGATCAAGCTGACCCAGCGCTATATCGATCAGGGTTTGCGATGGGGCCTGATGGTCACCACCATGCTCGGCGGCGCGTATGTGGTGTTCTGCGCACCGCTCATCGAGGGATTGCTGCCGCCGCAGTTCAGCCGCGCGGTCGGTGTGCTGGTGCTTATCCATACCTTCAGGCTGTTCGACTTCTTCGTGCGTGAGCCCGATCAGGTTTTCCAGGCGGTCGGCCATTCCGGAACCTTCACCATTGCGGCGATCGTCGAAAACGCAACGCGAATCGGACTCACGTGGCTATTCATCAAATGGTGGGGCTTCCACGGACTCTTCTGGGCCTTCGCCGCGTCAGGCGCACTCAAGGCGCTGTTCGCATGGCCAGTAATGGCGCGCTACATCATCGCGCCGGTGTTCAGCGTATGGCAGACTTTCGTGAATCCGACGCTCGCGGCGTTCGGGAATTATTTCATTCTGCGCGCGATCG
>DATGKG010000185.1:0-2615 GCA_035294805.1 Binataceae bacterium (SeqCode)
GAAAAGCGCGGCGCAAATATGATCGAGGTCGATACCGATGGAATCTATTTCGTCCTGCCGAACAACTCCGACCGCGATGCGGAGGCCGATGCGATGCTCGCGGAAATCGCCGCGACGATGCCCGCGGGAATCAAGCTCGAAATCGACGGCAAGTATGCCGCCATGTTTTCTTACAAAATGAAGAATTACGTCTTGCTCGATGCGATCGGTGAGATGACGATTCGCGGCTCCGGGCTTAAATCGCGCGGACTGGAGCGTTTTCAGCGCCGCTTCATGGAGGAGATTTTTCTTCTTCTAATGACGGATCGCCACGCCGAGCTGCAAAATCTCTTTGCCGGCTACCTGGCGAAGATCGCCGCGCATGAGATTGGCATCGACGCGCTAATGAAAACCGAAACATTGCAGGACTCGCTCGATAATTATCGCGAGAAAGTCAGCGGCAAGCGCCGCAACGCCGCCGCGGCCTACGAGTTGGCGCTCAAGTCCTCGCGCGCGTATGTCGCAGGCGATCAGGTTTCATATTACGTCACTGGTCGCGGCGCGAAAGTGAAGGTCGCGACGGCGGCGAAGCTGATTGGAGAATACGACGCGGCCCGCCCCGACGAGAACATCGAATACTATCAGGCCAAGCTAACCGACCTGTTCGAGAAATTCAGCATCTTCGTGAGCAAGCCCGGGTTGTTTGCAGCGTCTGAACTCGAAGCGGCCGAACCCGGCGAGACCTCGCAGCAGGATTTTTTCTCGACTTCGGAGAAGTAGCGCGCGCGAGGCGACTTGCGCGATACTCGACCAGCAAAGTTCCGGAGGAAATAGCCGTGGCCGAAGAAAAATCATCCAAGCCGCAACTCGATTGGGACAAGGCGCGCAAGTTTCTGTTCCAGGTCAATGGCGACATCGGCGCCGCGATGCTCGGCGCGATGAACTACCTCGGCGATCGACTCGGCATTTATAAGGCGCTTGCCGACGCGGGATGGGTGACGAGCCAGGAACTCGCCGACCGAGCGGGGCTTAACGAACGCTACGTCCGCGAATGGCTCGGCGCGGTGACATCAGCCGGATACGTTACCTATGATCCGATGGCGAAGAAGTACATGTTGCCGCCTGAGCATGCGATGGTAGTCGCGCGCGAAGAATCGCCGTTCTTCATGGGCGGCTTCATGGAGATGATCGTCCCCAACGTCACCATCGCGCCGAAGCTCGCCGAGGCATTCCGCAAGGGCGGCGGCGTTACGCAGGCCGAGTACTTGCCCGAGTTGTGGGAAGCGATGGAACGCTCGTCGGCCGGAATGTATCGCAACCAGTTCATCCGCAAATGGCTGCCGACGATGCCGCAGGCGGTCGAGGTGCTGAACAGCGGCGGGAGCGCCGCCGACATCGGATGCGGTAGCGGACGCGCCGCGATCGCACTTGCAACCGCATTTCCGAAGGCGAAAATTTTCGGCTTCGATGTGCACCCGGGATCGATCGAGCGTGCACGCGCCAATGCGAAAGCCGCCGGCGTCGCGGATCGGGTCAGCTTCGAAGCGCGCGACGCGACGAAGCTGCCGGAAAATCAGTTCGACTTCGTCTCTACCTTTGATGTAGTGCATGACTCCGTCGATCCGGTCGCGCTGCTCAAATCGATCCGGCGCGCCATGAAGAAGGATGCCACCTACCTGATGCTGGAGGTGAATGCGTCGGCTAATCTCGAGGACAACATCGGCGCGACCGGCAAGATGATGTACTCGGTCAGCACGCTCTACTGCATGACGGTCTCGCTCGCGCACGGCGGGGCCGGGATCGGCGCCTGCATGGGCGAGCCAAAAGCGCGCGAGCTGGTGGCGGAGGCCGGATTTTCGCAATTCCGGCGGCTTCCGATCGAGGACATGTTCAGCGCGCTGTACGAAATTCGGGCGTAGCTTTCTCGGACAACTGGTCCGGAACCAGACCGCACCCTTTCGCGACGCTGTCAGCCGCGCGCCACGAAAGTTGCATCGCGGCACACCCCCGCCTCGCCTTCCTGACGCAAAATGAAACTGTCAGACGGCTCGCGTCGAATCAGGACAGTAAATGTTGCGAAATTGATCATGTTGCGTTCCCTCGAACGTTCCCACCGGCCGCGTCGAAATTGGCGCGCTGCTTGCTGATGATCTCTCCTGGCCGACAGGCGCGCGATTCTGGTTCTTGGTCTTTGCGCTCGCCTTGCCGGGTCCATAAGGGGGGACCGGCATCTGCGTTATCTACGGACAGTTTCGTCATTGGTATTGGTTTGCTTGCTTACGACCTGCGCGATCGCTCCGGTATTTGCGAGTGGAGGCGGCGCGGCGATCAGTCAACCCGTAGATGGCTCGATGGTCTCCGGCAGCGTCGCGATCGCAGTCTCGATGGCACCGCGCGTGAGCGCCGCGAGCGTATATATCGACGGCAGCCTCTATGCCTCCGCCGCGCAGAACAATCTCACCTGGGATTCATCCGCGGTCAGCGACGGCAGCCACGTCATTTCCGTCAAATCGTTTTCGCAACAAGGACGTTTCCTGGGCGGCCAGACGGTGATGGTCGAAGTGCAGAATGGCAATTCGACGCCCGCGCCAACCACCACTGCAACTGAGACGGCCACGCCCACTCCAGTGAACACG
>DATGKG010000186.1:0-3961 GCA_035294805.1 Binataceae bacterium (SeqCode)
GCGGGCACCACCGAGCGAAAGAGCCCGCGGTGATCGGAGGGAAAATAGAAACTTCCCGCCAGGTCGAACAGATTGCCGCCCTCGGGCGACGTATGCGTATGCCATAGCGGGATGGCGGTCGCGACGAGCTCGCCCGATTCGTAAAATTCTGCGGCCAACCAGACGTAGATCTCGCTGTCGATAAAAATCAGCGTACGCTCCTGAAGATCGCTTTGTATCGGCGACATCTCGAGGATATAGGCGCGCCGCAATTCGAACGGCTCTTGCGTCAGAGCGTATCCCGATTCTTCCTCGGTAATTCCCGCCGGCTCATCCCTGGATGAAACGCAGGCGAGAATCGGCGCGGTACCCAGCAATCGGTATTTGTAAATCTCGGTCTTCGGCAAGGCATACGCCCAGTATGGCTGATGACATCGGCGGCAAACCTTGTTGGGAAATGCCATCCGGATGCCCATGCGCCGAAGCCGCCGCGAATGCTCGTCGAAGCCGTAAAAATCGTCGGCCGTGCGCGGATTCGAATAGCGAATCCAGATTCCCGCGCCTTCGCCGGTGTCGCCGCCCATACTAAGGGTCGTCCATTGATTGCAGCGCGCCTTCCATTCGACGCCGAGCGAATTGGATCCCAGCGTTGGTCGCGGCTCGACTTCGGTGCGATGCGCATAGCGCAGGAAATCGAATTGCTCGCACGCGTTGTCCAGGTCGTTCGACGGATGAATCTCTGTCGGGTCGTGCGGTTGTGCGAGGTAACCATTGACGGTCCATGGCGCGAGCGAAAAATCGTCGGGCAGGACCGGACCGAAGTGCCAGTTGTATGCGACTTTCACCGCTGCCTTCGGATCGCTTACATCGATTAGCGGAAACGGCATCCCCGCGATGTAGTTGGTGATGTAGTCATCCTTGTCGAGACCGACCTGCGGCGAATATTTTTCGGTCGCGGTTGCGAAGCCCGCCGACCACACGATGCGATGGGTCGGCGTGACCTCGAGACGCAGGCCGTGCTTGATCGCGAGCATCGCGGCGGCGGGGATGAAGTTCGAATACCGGTCCGCATTCGATGCGTCGATGATGGTGCCCGGCTTAAGAGATACGGGCGCAGAAGCTGCCGCAGCGGTTGCGGCCGGATGCGCGGGTATCGCCGGCGTCGCCTGCGCGCGTGCGATGGTGCTCGCCGCCACAATCGCCAGCACTGCGGCGCGAACGATGGTCCGCATCGTCATCCTGTCGAAGTATCCATCGGAGAAATCCGAAACCGCAATACACAATCGCTTTGCTCCATTGGCGCGCTTCTTCTATAGCTCTGATCGCGAGAACCTTTTCGGAAGCCGCGGAGGAGACGCGATGGCGACCGCATCCCGCTCGAAGTCAGCCGAGATACGCGCGCGCTTGAATCATCCGATCATCGATTCGGATGGCCACACGGTCGAGATCGGGCCGCTGTTCTTCGATTATCTGAAGTCGATCGGCGGCGCGAAGGTTGCCGAGCGTTACCAAACCGCGATGCTCGATACCTTCAGCGATCCGATGTGGCGCACTCGCACGATGGAGGAGCGTCGCGAACGCCGCACCCTGCGCCCGACTTGGTGGGGAGTTCCCGCACAGAATACCGAGGACCTCGCGACCGCGCTGTTCCCGCGCCTGATGTACGAGCGGCTCGACGAGATGGGCCTCGACTATTCGGTCGTCTACCCGACCATCGGGCTCATCACGATGGAGATGCCCGACAACGAAGTGCGCCGCGCATCGTGCCGCGCGCTCAATCGGATGAAGGCGGACACTTTTGCCGGATTGGAAAAGCGGATGACGCCCGCGGCGGTGATCCCGATGCATACGCCGGATGAAGCCGTCGACGAGCTCGAATACATCGTCCGCCAACTTGGCTTGAAAGCCGTCATGATGGCGAGTTACGTCAAGCGTCCGATCCCATACGCCGTGAAGCATCATCCGGAGGCCGCAAAATACACCTACTGGATGGACACCTTCGGCATCGACAGCGAATACGACTACGATCCGGTGTGGGCGAAGTGCCGCGAACTCGGCATCGCGCCGACCTTTCATTCGGTCGGCTACGGATGGGGCGCGCGCCGCTCGATCAGCAACTACGTCTACAACCACATCGGGAATTTTGCCGCGAGCGCGGAGGCGGTGTGCAAATCGCTCTTCCTCGGCGGCGTGCCGAAGCGCTTTCCCGAAGTCAAGTTCGCGTTCCTCGAAGGCGGGATGGCATGGGCACGTTCGCTCTACTCGGAGCTCATCGGCCACTTCGAGAAGCGCAATCGCGACGCCGTCGAGAGTTTCAATCCCGCGCGTATCGATGCTGCCGCACTGCGCGCATACGCCCTCCGCTACGCTGACAAAGGCGCCGCAGGGCGCGAGGATCAAATCGTCGACGCGATGATCGGCGGGCTGTCGGGCGGCATCGATCCGACGATGGTCGATGAATGGGCGCAGAGCGGCGTGCGCTCGATCGCCGACATCCGCGATGTTTTCATCAGCCAGTTCTACTTCGGATGCGAGGGCGACGATCCGCTCAACGCGCTGGCATTCGATCCGATGGGCACCGCATTCGATGCCAAGCTGCTCGCGCTGTATGGCTCCGACATCGGCCATTGGGACGTGCCCGACATGCGCGAATGCGCCGAAGAAGCATACGAGCTGGTCGAGCACGGCATGATCAAGCTCGAGGAGTTGCGCGAATTTCTCTTCGTCAATCCGGTGAAGTTCTGGACCGCGACCAATCCCAACTTCTTTAAGGGGACCGCGGTCGAATACGAGGCGCGCAAGGTGGCCACGCACTAGACGAGTGCAATCTTCGCTATTTATTCGCCTTCGACCTAGTGGGTTCGTTTTTTCGATTTTAAGCTGATTCGGGGGGAATCTGTCCGAGGCCCAATGGGTTTGTTTTTGCGTTCCTGCGCTAGAAGTCAGCGCATCATCAAAATAGAAAATCCAGCATCGGCGGGCTTTTTTTGGCTTCGTTTCGTAATTTCCGATGCTCTTCGCGAGGTGGACAGTGGCTTTGTTTTGCCAGTTTCCAGTTGGGTTCGTTTGGGTAATTTCGTTGTCCTATAAGCTGCCGATTCGCCTGGACTCAACTCTCCATGTTAGCACGTCCTAGCCCATCCGTTGAGGTCAGCCTTTGCTAGCAATCTTTTCCTGGTAAACAAGGATTTCTACCCTCCGGTTGCTGCGCCGGCCGCGCGAGGTGCCGTTGCTGGCAACCGGATGGCTCGCGCCGTAGGAAACCACGCGAACCTGCATCGGATCGACGCCGTCCTTGCCGATCAGGTATCCGGCAACACCCTGGGCCCGTCGCTGCCCGAGCTGGTAGTTATAGTCCTCCTTGCCTATGTCGTCAGTGTAACCCGCGATGACATAGACTCGCCCCGCAGCCGGCTCGCGGTCGGTTCCCTGAAGGTCATCGATAAATCCGTCGATTTCGCGCTTCGCGTCGGGCGTCAAAGCCGAGGACCCGAAAGCGAAGGTCGGTCCGCTGGATGAATCCAGGACCAGCTTGCGCTCGAGATGCAGATTATTTAGACCGGCGAGAGCCTGGTCGGCCTTCGTATCGGTCTCGTTCAGCTTCGCCTGGACCGGGTTCAGTTGATCGTTGACCCAGCCACGGGTAGCGAGGCATCCGGTGGCTGAGCTCGCCAGAAGAGCCCCCGCGAAGATCCAAGCCACGCGGCTGAACGCGCCACGTAAACGACCCGTTTGCGCGCTGATGCGCTCGTCTTGAACGTTCTCGATGGTGTTCATAGTCCAACCCTCCGCAAGGAGCGTGTGTGCGAGAATCCAGACGCTTGCATATGCAGCAAACGGTATGCCTTAGCGGTCGATAGATGAAATTCCGCAGGAAAGCTGAATTCTTATGTCTTGATTCCGACCGAATCGGAAAATTTTACCATCCCGACTATGTAAATTTTACAAAAGCGGCTAAAGCTTCACGCTCTGCGATAATTTT
>DATGKG010000187.1:0-18156 GCA_035294805.1 Binataceae bacterium (SeqCode)
GAGAACATAACCGCGCCGCGCGGACGCAAGTCCGCACCGCCGTCAAAACCGCATCGGAAGCGATCGGCGCGAATGACGCCGGCGCCGCGCAGGGGAAACTGCGCTCCGCCATCAGCGCGCTGGATAAGGCCGCGAGTAAAGGCAAGCTGCATCGCAACACGGTGAGCCGCAAAATCGCGAGGCTCTCCGCGCAATTTCACAAGACTCACGCGCAGAAATCGCAGCAAGCGTAGTCACTAAGGAATTCGAAGATGCGGCGTCTTCATCAGACGCCGCATTTTTTTGCTATTGCGATGTCAACTCGAGCACGAGCGATGACAGCGCCTCGGCCCGAGCTTTCGTCTCGCCGTTCTTGAAATCTTCGTCGAGTTCGCTCGCACGATGGTACGCGCGCTGAAGCTTCGCGAGGCCGAAGCGTTTGGCGCCGTCGATGGCGCGCGTCGCCAGCGGGCTGCTCGGGCCGAAGCCGAGCGCACCCGCGATGTCGTAGGTGCTCTTGCGCGCGGCCAGCATCGAGGCCGCCAGCATCATGCGCCGCAGCACCGGGATGAACTCGACCGCGAGCAGCTCGAAGGGGTCGCGTCCACCGCCGAGCGCGCGTGTTAGTTGCGCAAGCGTTGCCGCCGTCCGGCCCGCCGACAAACTCTCCGCGATTTCGAATGGCTCCGGCAGTTTCGAGGGCCCCTGCTCGCTGAGGTCGGAGGCTTCGATCGATGCGCCCTGCTCCAGATGAATCGCGAGCTTGCCGAGCGCGTTTGCGATCGCGCTCAAGTCGCCGCCATGGCGCGCGATGAGCAACTCGGCGGCGCTCTGCGACAGCTTCAACCCGAAGCCGCGCGCGAAGCTTTGCGCATACTGGGGAAGCTGATTATCGAACGGACGCAGGCAGTTCACCAGCATGCCGGCGCTTTCGGCGGCGCGCCGAATCTTCGCTGGCGCGGCATCCTTATCGTACACAATGACGAGATGATTGGGCGGTCGGGCCTCGGTCACCGCGCCGATGAGGCCCACGTCGCCGCCGCGCGTTTCTTTTTCCGCAGAATCGTCCGAAGGTCCGCTCTCGTCGCCGCCGCGATCGCGAAATGAGCGCATCACGCGGCATACCAGCATCCGCTTGGGCGCGAACAGGTCGGGCGCGCGAAGCTCCTCGACCACCGATGCGAAGTCGGAAGCATTTGCGATTTGAAACGTTCGATGCTGCAAGGCTTCGCTCGTCAGGCGGCGCGCGATCGCATCAACGAGGTATTCGCGCAGGAAGGCTTGCGGTCCCGCGATGACGATCGCGGTGGGGAGCATCTTCGCGCTCTCGATGACGCGGATGAAGCCAAGCGCGTTCTCAACCGCCATCCTGCCCTCCTACTGGCGCTCCCCCTGACGTCGCTAGAAGCCGGTCGCCATCGAGTCGTACATATGCGCTGCGAGGTTGGCCATCATCTCGGTGCGCGAGCCGCGTTCCTGAGTCTCAGTGGTCTGGGTGTCGCTCATCCGTGCTATGTCGTTGGAGCGCAGGTTCTGTTGCAGAAAAGTCGGCGTCGTATTCAGCACGTTCTGCGATACCGTCGCGTAGTTCTCCGTATCGGCCATACTGTTGGTGCTCCATAGCAGCTTGTTGGCGCGGCGATCGCGAAGCCATGCGCGAACCACCAGCGTTTCGGCATACTGAGTCGGCTCGAGCACCGAATTGAATCCGTTCGGAACTACGAGCGACTGCGTGACTTGTCCGGTGAGCGTGAGGTCGGCCTGCGAAGGATCGTCGACGATGGTGAGGCGTTTATGGTTCGCTATCTCATCCTTCAAGTAGACCATGAACTCGTCGTTAAGGCCGGTCTGACGCGTGCGGTTGGCGAAGCGCGCGACGTAGATGGTCTGCGCACTGGCGGGAAGATTGGTCCCGGAGGCGCCGAAGTGATAGCCGCATCCCGCCAGCAGCAGGAGCGCGGTGAGCATCGCGAGCCGGCTAGCCATTTTTGGCTCGCGGACGATCCTCACCTTTACCTTTAAGTTTGTTCACCTCCGCGATGTGGTCGATGACGCCATTGACGAAGCGACCGGAACCCTCGTCGCCGTAAGTCTTCGCCAGCTCGATCGCTTCATCGATCGTCACGCGCGCGGGAACATCAGACATGTGGAGCAGCTCGAACACGGCCATCCGCAGGATGTTATGGTCGACGCGCGACAGGCGCTTCACCGACCAGTGCTCGAGTGCGTCGGCGATTTGCTTGTCGAGCTCACGCTCCTCTTTGCGCACGCCCTCGATCAACGTGTTGGCGAACACGCGCATCTGCGAATCGGTCTCGGCACTCTCGAACAGCGCTGCGAGGTCATCGCTCGAAGCACCGCCGCATATATCGATTCGATAAAGAGCCTTGAGCGCAAGCTCGCGGCCCATGTGTCGGCTTCCCATAAAAAACGATCAGGATTCACTCGCCGCCTTCAGCGGCGCCGGGCGCATCGCGCCCCATACACCTATGTTATCAGTTTTAGGTCCGAGAAGAGATGCCCCAGCTTTTCCTTCTTGGTACGGAGGTATCCAATATTGCCCTGATGCGGCGCGACTTCGAGCGGCACGCGCGTGACATTGACGCCATAGCGCCGGAGGCTGTCGATCTTATGCGGATTGTTGGTCAGCAGCCGCACCTCGCCGATACCGAGGTCGCGCACGATTTGCGCGCCGATGCCGTAATCGCGCAAGTCTTCCTCGAATCCCAACTGTAAGTTCGCCTCGACCGTGTCGAGCCCGGTGTCCTGTAGCGCATACGCGCGAATCTTGTTGCCGAGCCCGATACCGCGCCCTTCCTGATGCAGATAAATGATCACGCCCGCTTCGGACGCGAGGATGCGCTCGACGGATTCCGCCAACTGCTCGCCGCAGTCGCATCGCGAGGATTCGAACACGTCGCCAGTGAGACATTCCGAATGTAGCCGCACCAGCGCGGGCCGGCCTCCGCCGACGTTGCCCTTGATCAGCGCCAGATGCTCGCGTCCATCGACGATGTTGCGAAAGATGACGGCTTGGAAATCGCCATTCTCGATCGTGAATGGCACATTGGAGACGCGCTGCACCAGGACTTCATTAGTCAGTCGATGCGAAATCAGGTCGCGCGTGAAAACGATCGGAAGCGAATGCTTGTTCGCGAAGTCGCGCAACGCCGGCAGTGTCGCCATCTCGCCGTTGTCGTCGAGAATCGCGCACAGCGCAGCTGCCGGACGCAGCCCCGCGCACTTCATCAGATCGACGGCGCCCTCGGCGCGTCCGAGCCGCATCATGACGCCACCACTCAACGCCATCAGCGGCAGGATGTGGCCCGGCATGACGATATCGGCAGGGGTGGATTTCGGATTGCCGATCACCTGGATTGTGCGCGCGCGATCTGCGGCCGAAATGCCGGTGGTGACTCCCTCGCGGGCCTCGACCAGCGCGCCCGCCTGCTCAGTGACCGGACCGGTCTCGGTAGTTTGCGAAAGCGGAATGCCGAGTTCGCGCATCCGCTTCTCCGGAATGGCGATGGAGACAATGCCGCGGGCCTCGCGCGCCATGAAGTTGACGTGATCGGGAGTGACGAATTCCGCACCCATCACAAGGTCGCCCTCGGCGCTCTCGGACTCTTCCGGCACCATGACGACCATCTGGCCCTCGCGCAGCCGCGCAAAGACATCATCGAAGGACGAACCTGGCATCTAACCCATTCTCCAGAGAGGCAATGATATCACTGGATTTTGAATCTAACCACCCGCATGAGCTTTGTGATCCGCGAGAAGTCACGCATTGGGGTCAAATGGATTCAAGCATCGCACGCCGCTGCGCGCGAGGTCTTTAACGTTGCGGGTAACCAGGACTAAGCGGTGGTGCTCCGCAGTGGCGGCCAAAAGAGAATCCACCGCAGGCATCCGACTGCGCGCGTTGAGTCGGCCCCAAATTTCCGCAATCTTCTCGTCGATCGGCAAAACTCTTTCGGCGTATGATTTCTTCAGTTCTTCCAACCAATCTTCGAGAGTGCGTGCGTAGCGCGGGTTGCGCGGCCGCACTTTCTCGATGCCGCTTCTTATCTCGCCAATAACCAAAACGCTGACGAAAAGATCGTTCTCACGGATCTGGCGATACCACGCCGCGACATTGCTATCACAGCGCGCGCCTTTGCCCACTTCGAAGATGACATTGGTATCGACCAAGAACATTACTCGAAATCGACTTCTCGCATGGTGTCCTTGGAGCGTCTGATGTCGAGTTCTCCGAACGGCGCGGAGGCCAGGAATTCCTTAAAGCTTTTTCCTTTCGAGCGGAGACGGCGATACTCTTTCATCGGAACCAGAACCGCGACTGCTTTGCCGTGGCGGGTAACGGTCTGCGGTCCGTCCTTGAGCGCACGATCCACCATTTCACTGAAGCGCGCCTTCGCTTCCTGAATCTGCCAGTTCATGACCGTAATTCTAGTCAGACTGGTCAGATCTGGCAAACTAGCACACGCGCGCTTCGATGAGGAGATCCTCGCCCACTTGCCAGACCTCCAGATCGGCGAGGTTGATGGCTTCCTTCATCTTGAGGAATCCGAGGCCCTCGATCGCTGACAGACCGCCGCCGAGAATCTTCGGCGCGACGAAGATCGCGATGCGATCCACTACCTTCTGACGTAATGCCGAAGCGGCAAGATGCGCGCCGCCCTCGATCATCACGCGATTCCATCCGCGCTGGCCGAATTCGTGAAACAGCGGCGCCAACGCAGTTTCACCGCCAACGCCTTTCATTGCGAGGACCTCCGTCTTCGCGGAACCGTAGCGTTCCTGCGCGATGCGATGCTTCGACGGCGTCGTTACCAGGATCGTCGACGCGCTGGAGCGTTGGGTGAACACACGCGCGCGCGGATCGCTTCGCAACTTCGCATCGATGATGACGCGATAGGGGTCGCGACCGCTTTCCTCGCGGCAGGTCAGGCGCGGATCGTCCGCGATCACGGTGCCCGCGCCGACCATCACCGCATCGCTATAGCGGCGCCATCGATGGACCAGCGCGCGGGATTCCTCGCCGCTGATCCATTTGGAATCGCCGCTCGATGTTGCGATACGCCCGTCGAGCGTCATCGCGAGCTTGAGGGCTACCATCGGACGACCCTTCTCGACGCGCGTGAAGAAGCCTTCGTTGATGCGGCGCGATTCTTCTTCCATCACGCCGAGAGTCACCGCGATGCCCGCTTTGCGCAGGATGGCGATGCCTTTGCCGCGCACCTTCGGAAATGGATCGCCGCATCCGATGACGACGCGCCTGATGCCCGCGTCGACCAGCGCATTCGCGCACGGCGGCGTCTGGCCGAAATGCGCGCATGGCTCGAGCGATACGTATGCGGTCGCGCCGCGCGCTCGCGCGCCCGCCTTCGCAAGTGCGACGGTTTCGGCATGCGGACGGCCTCCGGTCGCAGTCGCACCGCGTCCGACGATTTGGTCGCCCGCGACAATCACGCATCCGACGGCAGGATTGGGCGAAGTGAGTCCCAGCGCGGATTCCGCAAGTGCGATCGCTTCTTCCATCAGGCGCGAGTCGCGTTCGAGGTCCGGACGTGCGGTGTTCAACGCGAGAGCTAGCCGGCGGTCTCGGGCGATTTGACGGTGGCGGGCAGGCGCGCCATGAGGCCGACGTGACGACCGATCATCTTCCACTGGCCGCGTTCGAGCTTCCATGCATTCATATAGCTACAAGTGAAGAGGTCGGTCGGCGACGGATCCTTGCCGGTGGGATCTTCCTTGACGGTGAAGCTTTCGTTGCCGGTCGCGAGCGCGACATCGTCGATGACGGCGACTTTGGAGACTCGGCGTTCGAACGTCTTGAGGCGAATCCGGCCGCCGCGAAAGAGCGTCAGCGCCTGGTTCTTGCTGAGTACCAGATTGGCGGTGCTGCTGACAACAAGACTCTCCGACCACAACGCATCGAGTGCGTTGACGTCGTTGCCGAGCGTCGCCTGCGCCTCGCGCTCTTCGACCTCGGCCACCTCAGATGAACGATCGGTGGAACTTGTTTGCGCCATCGGGCGCTCTCTCCGGCTCCAAAGAATAGTACCGTGCAGCGGGACTGGATAGAGACTATTACGGCGACGAATTAATGAAAGTACCTCAAAATGTCTCGGATATGACCAGATCCATGCTTGTGGTCGGCCAGCAGGGTAACCGGCCGTCGTTGAGGACGTATTTAGGTTTGTGGGGACCTTGGCCATATGGATCGCATCACATCGCGGAAATTGCCCGTCGATAAAGCGATCGCGCCGATGGTCGCAGCGGCTTAGGGTCGCGGCCGTTGCGATATTGGCGGCAAGTATCAGCATCGCACCAGTGACGAGGGCATTTGCGGATCCGGTTCTGGAAATCCCGCAAATGACCGCGCCGGTCCCGGCTGAAGCTCCAGCCAGCCGTGAAACAGCGGCCCCGCCTCGCTCGTCGCATCGTGTGGCGGTAGCACCGCGCGATTTGACGGCTCCGATGCCGGCAAACCTGGGTTCCGTCGACGACTATGAGCATCAGGAGGGAGACGACTCCTCATCTGTTTCTTCGCGCGCGGCTTCTTCGGGATTCGGCACCGCCGGGAATTTCGGCGGGGCGAATCTCCGATTCGATCCCGGCAACAATCGGCAGGCGCTGGCGAATAATCTGGTCCTCGGCGCGCTGGTGCTAGGGCTCTTCGCGATGGAAGTGCAAGCGTCGCATCAGCACCATCATCATCGATAGTCGGAAAAGTGACGGAAATCGCAAGGCTGTAAATTCTGCCGCATACGCGATGTAAGATTTACAAGTCGCGATTCGCAGCGTCCGCGCTCAAACTGCAATGCCCACTCCCATTGGACTCAGGTGGCTTAAATCTTCGGCAGCGAACTTGCTGAATGGAACCCCAGTGCGTTTGCAAGTCCGCAAGGAGGTGGACGCGATGAACAGTCGAATCGCTACTTATGCTTCCCTTCTCGCCTACAGCGCAGTCCTGATGTGGGTGATGATGTCCCTGTTTCTTCCGGCCATGAATCTGAATTGGTAGAGCGATGTTTGTCTTGACTCTGATGTCGTTCTGGATGTGCACGCGAGAGTTGCTGCGCCCCAGCGCAATTCTGCGCTGGATCGAGACCTCGGACCGCAATGAGCTGCCGCGACGAGGTCTCGCTCTCGCCTGCGGCAATTTTCCATCATTCATCTTCCGCGCTTCTGTCGAACAGGCTTCCCACATCAAGTCTTCCGCTAGCGGACTCTTCGTGCGTATTTGAACGCACCTCGCGCCGTGCAATAATCGCCGTTCGCCCACCCCTAATGTTCGCGGGGAGGGGGTGATCTCCAGTGAAGCTTCGGGTCGATGATATAACTGCCGAGGCGAAGGAGCTGTCCTTCGCCGAGCCGGAGGCCGACATCAATCGCGTCCTCGAAAAAGGTCCGCTCACGGAGTTTCGGGTTGAGGAGCCAATCGGTGTGAATGTCTCCTACTATCGCGCCGGTACAGAGCTGTTTTTCGAGGGCGGATTGCATGCCGCAACGACCGCCATCTGTGCGCGATGCGCCGAGGAATTCGAAACCTCGCGCGATCGCGACTTCCGCTTCGTTCTGGCGCCCAAGTCCATCGGCTTCGATGACGATAAGGACCTGCGCGATGAGGACCTGGAGTTCTCGCTCTACGACGGCGACCAAATTGACCTGTCACCGCTCATCCGCGAGCAATTCCTGCTATCGTTGCCGACCCGGCCGCTATGCCGCGAGGATTGCCGTGGGCTATGCCCGAGATGTGGTATCAATCTGAACAATGGCGAATGCTCATGCAGCGAAGAGACTGCGGATCCGAGGCTCGCAGCATTGCGCAACCTTAAGGTCGGCCGTTCGTCTTAACATTCACGCAGCCAAATTGAACATCAGCGAGACGATTTAGATGCAAGCACCAAAACGCCGGACCTCTCATTCGAAGAAGAACATGCGCCGTGCGCATGACGCGCTGAAGCCACTCAACCCGACCAACTGCGCGCAATGCGGCGAGCCGGTCCTGCCGCATCGCGTATGCCGTCATTGCGGCACCTATCGCGGCCGCCAACTTTCCGCAACGACCGAGTAGTTCGCGCGGGAGAGAAGCAGTTGAGAATCGCGCTCGACGCGATGGGGGGCGACCTCGCGCCTAAGGCTGCGGTCGAAGGCGCCGTCCTCGCCGCGCGCGATTTCGGCCTCGAAGTCGTGCTGGTCGGCCTCAAGGACATCCTCGAGACCGAACTCGCCGCGCATGATACCGCCGGCCTCGCGATTCGAATCGAGCACGCGCCCGAGGTCGTCGCGATGGACGACTCGCCGCTGGAATCCGTCCTCACCAAACCGCATTCATCGATTCACCTCGCCATGGAGATGGTCAAACGCGGCGATGTGAATGGCTTCGTCAGCGCGGGCAACTCGGGCGCGATCATGGCCGCCGCGATGGCGATTTTGGGAAACCTCGCGCATGTCGATCGGCCCGCGATCGCATCGCTGATTCCCGCCACCGGCAGCTTCTCGCTGCTGATCGATGCAGGCGCCAACACCGAAGTCAAAGCGACGCATCTGGCGCAGTTCGCCGTGATGGGAAGCGTGTATTCGCGCCGCGTGCGCAACATCGCGCGGCCGCGCGTCGGCATCCTGTCTAACGGCGAGGAAGCCTCGAAGGGCACTGACATCACGCGCGGCGCGGCCGAGATGCTGAGCCACATGGCGGCGCACGTGAACTACATCGGCTACGTCGAGGGTCGCGACATCAATCGCGGCAAGGCCGACGTGGTGGTGACCGACGGCTTTACCGGCAACGTCGCGCTCAAGACGATGGAAGGGTTCGCGGCGTTTCTGCTCGGCCATCTGCGTGAAATGTTTACCTCGAGCTGGCGCGGACGCCTCGCCTATCTGATGATTCGCAAGGCGCTAGGCGGAATGCGCCAGAGTCTCGACCCGCACGAATATGGCGGCGCGCCGCTGCTCGGCGTCAACGGCATCGCGATCATCGCGCATGGATCATCCAACGCGCAGGCGATTCGCAACGCCATTCGCGCCGCCTCGAACGAAGCCCTCGTGCATCAGGTGAACACGGAGATCGTCGACATCCTCGCGAAGAACGAATTCGTGCTCGGTGCGAAGCCCGCCGGCAAAGGCATTCGCGGCATGTTCGCCAAGATGCGCGAGCGCCTCTCGCGCTCCCGAGAAGCTGAGGAACGCGAGCGACACATCAATGCCGCAGCCTCCACGGTTCCGGTCGGCGCCGTCGCGCACGATGATTTCCTGCCGCCGGAGGAGCGCGTCAAGCGCGAGGCGCTGGAGAACGCGCGCAAGGAAAGTATCAAGACCGAAGCGCTTCCAGCGCCGGAGCAGCACACCACGCCGCTCAACGGCACGAAGTCGACCGGAGAATTGCATCTTCACAATGGCGAAAAAGCGCCGGAGAAAACCGTTGCAATCGAAACTATCGAAACCAATCCTCGCAAGGAACCGCATTCCTGAAATCGCATGAAGCTCGCCTTCCTGTTCCCCGGTCAGGGCGCTCAACGCGTTGGTATGGGCGCCGAACTCGCGCAGAATTTTCCCATCGCGCGCGACACCTTCATAGAAGCGGATGACGCGCTCGGCTTCGCGCTCTCGAAGCTATGCTTCGAGGGTCCCGAGGACGATCTGCGCCTCACCGCGAATACGCAACCCGCGATGGTCACCTGTGCGGTCGCGGCGCTGCGCGTGTTCGATGCGGAAATCGGCATCGCACCGATCGTCGCGGCCGGGCATAGCCTCGGAGAGTACAGCGCGCTCGTCTCCGCGAGAGCGCTGACGCTTTCCGATGCGGTCCGTGCGGTGCGCGAGCGCGGTCGCCTGATGCAGGAGGCGTGTCCTCCCGGGCAAGGTGCGATGGCCGCGCTCATCGGTCTGGAGCCGGACACCGTCAACGAAATCTGCGAGGCGGTTTCCGAAGGCGGCGAAATCGCCGTGCCCGCGAACCTCAACGCACCCGGCCAGATCGTCATCGCGGGCCACGCCGGCGCCGTTCGGCGCGCAATCGACCTCGCGAAGGAACGCGGTGCGGCAATGTCGCAAGAGCTCAAGGTGAGCGCCCCCTTTCATTGCGCGCTGATGAAGCCCGCGCAGGATGCGATGACGCCGATACTGCGCGGCCTCAAAATTTCGCCGCTGAAGTTTCCCGTCATCGCCAATGTGAATGCGACTCCGAACAGCGATCCGTCGAAGGTCGCCGATCTTCTCATCGAGCAGATTACCTCGCCGGTGCGATGGACCGAATCGATGCAACAACTCGCGAAGTTCGGCGTGACCGACGCGATCGAATTCGGATGCGGTAAGGTTCTGATGGGCCTGATGCGCCGCATCGACCGCAACATCCGCGTCCGGCCGCTCGAGGACATGGCCTCGCTGAAGGCGGTGGGCGAAGCTCTCGCGCAATCGAAGAGTTGAAGCTTCGCGTCGCGAAACTTGCCTATCCTGTCCCAACTCCATATGCTCGCCACATCGACGCTGGATTGATGAGCGGCGTGGCACCCTGTCCTGCCGAGGAGGAACTGCAATCGCGATGGCTGATAACATCGAAACGAAAGTGCGCGAGAAGATCGCCGAGCAGCTCGGCGTCGCCGCCGACGAAGTCAAATCCGAGTCCTCGTTCATCGAAGACCTCGGCGCCGACTCGCTCGATATCGTCGAACTGGTGATGGCGCTCGAAGAGGAATTCAACATCGAGATCTCCGACGAGGACGCCGAAAAAATCCGCACCGTCAAAGACGTCGTGGGTTACATCCAGGCCCACAAGGGCTGATCCGCCGCGCTTCCGCCACTTCCAAATACCGCAAGTACCGATGGCGGCCGTCGCGTCGCCATCGTGAGTTCGCAGGCTGTGAGAGGATGAAGATGATGAGGCAAGCTGCGAAAGGTTACACCGATGCGGTGCCCGTTCTGTCGTCATAAGGGCAATCGCGTCGTCGATTCCCGAATGTCCGGTGACGGCGCGACCATCCGCCGCCGCCGCGTCTGCTCCTCGTGCAAGAAGCGCTTCACCACTTATGAGCGGGTCGAGGAAGCCGCGCCGATGGTGGTGAAGAAAGATGGGCGGCGCGAGCCGTTTGACCGCGCGAAGATCATCGCCGGCATCAAGCGCGCATGCGAGAAGCGGCCGGTCTCGATGGAAACCATCGAGCAGATCGCCGATCGCGTCGAGGCCTCGGCGCTGGAGCGCGGCGAGCGCGAGGTCGCGAGCACCTTCATCGGCAGCAACGTGATGAGCGAACTGCACGAGGTCGACCAGGTGGCATATGTGCGGTTCGCGTCGGTCTATCGGTCCTTTAAGGATATCGACGAGTTCATGCACGAGCTGGAGGACCTGATTCGCCTGCGCAAGCAGACGCCGGCATCGTCGGGACGTTCGAAGAAGGGCGACACTGCGGCATCGTATGAGGCGAAGCCATCCAAGGAGTGATTCTTATCGACACATCGTCGATATTCTAGCCGCCTAAGTACTTGATTTTATTAGAGAATCACATAATGGGTTTGTTTTTGCGCCTTCGTTAACGGAGGCCTGCGTCTCCCGTCGCAATCGCGATGATCTTCCGAACTGGTAGGGGTCGTTCGCGAACGACCCTTTGAATCTTCGTCGCGCGAAGCGCCTCCAATGTCATACGCCGCGAATTGAAAAATCCTTGATTCTCCTACATTTAATGGGTTTGTTTTTGCACTTTCACATCTCATCGCGATGCCCTAAACGACGACGGCGCCCATTAAGGGCGCCGCGATCGTCCCATCCTAGCACATCCCTAATCCTTGCTGATCGAAGAGCCTAAAATCACGGGCTAAAGCCTGTCCTCTAAATTATCTTTGATTGATTCGCGGGTCGCTTGCCTGCGTCGATCAATAACGCAATTATAGGCCGCTTGGCGGACGGGCGCCCTTTTGAGGAGTCATCGTATGGGTGGACCGGTAGACACCAAAGAGGACCTGATCCGATATTTCGTGAGCGGCGCAAAGCCGCGCGAGCAATGGCGGGTCGGCACTGAGTACGAAAAAATCGCGGTGGATGCCGCGACTGGCACCGCTGTGCCCTACTCCGGACCCCACGGCGTCGAAACGATGCTGCGGGAACTCGTCGACCGCTTCGGATGGGAGCCGGAGGAAGAGGAACGTGGCCATCTGCTCGCGCTGAAGCGGGGCCCGGCCCGCGTCACTATCGAGCCTGGCGCGCAGATCGAACTGTCCGGCGAGCAATGCGAAAGTATCCACTGCGCGCATAAGGAATTCTCTCAGCATGTTGCCGAACTGATCGATGTCGGCCATGCCCACGGCGCCACGCTGCTCGGACTCGGAATGACGCCCGTCAGCCGCATCGACGAGATCGAACTGCTCCCGAAGCATCGCTACCACATCATGTATCCCTACATGGGGCGCAAAGGCCGCCTCGGCCAGCGCATGATGAAGCAGACCGCGGGCGTGCAGGCCAACCTCGACTATTCGAGTGAGCGCGATGCGATGCGCAAGTTCCGCGTCGCGATGGGGATCGTGCCGCTGCTGTACGCGATGTTCGCCAACTCACCGCTCGCCGACGGAGCGCTCAACGGCTACCAGGCCTTTCGCGGCCACATCTGGACGGATACCGATCGGGATCGATGCGGCATCCTCGAGTTCGCCTTCAGCGACAGCGCCGGTTTCGAGGACTACACCGAATACGCGCTCGACGTGCCGATGTACTTCATCATCCGCGATCATCATTACATCGATTTTACCCGACCGCCCGGCATCACCTTCCGCCAGTATATGGAGCGAGGCTTCGGCAAGGAGCGCGCGACGATCGAGGACTGGGGGGACCATCTCACCACGATTTTCACCGAGGTACGCCTGAAAAAGTATATCGAGAGCCGCACCGCCGACAGCCAACCGCCCGCGCTGATGCTCGCCTTGCCCGCGCTGCTCAAGGGCATCCTTTATAATGACGACTGTATCGACGGCGCATGGGACCTGGTGAAGCGATGGAGCTTCAAGGAGCGCCTCGAAATCAACCACGCGTCGCATCGCGCGGGACTCGAGGCGCGCGCCGACAAGACCACGCTGAAGGATCTCTCGATCGAGCTGCTTAACATCGCGAGCACCGGCTTGCAGCGCCAGAAGGCATTGAATGAACGCGGTGAGGATGAGACGATCTACCTGTGGCGTTTGATGGATCAGGTGCGCAGCGGATACTCCCAGGCTGCCCTGACGATCAACAACTGGAAGGGGCGCTGGAACTACGACGTCAAGCGGCTGGTGGCAGGGACTTCATACGAGGCCGAGGCGTGGCCTTAGCGAAGAGCCGCGACGCTGGCGTAGCCGCGCCGCAGTCGCTCGCGAGGCGTAGCGAAGCGGAGTCCGAGCGATAATTCAAGATGGAAACCAGGTTGACTGAACGCCATATCGTGGCGTTGAATTTTTTGCTGATCGCGGTGCTCGCTTATTTCGCAGCCCTCTCAGTCAACGACATCGTCGCGATGCGGCTCAGCCCCGCTCGAGTCGCGCTCCCGCGTTCGGTGGCGCGCCCGGTCGACGACGGCATGGCGAATCGCTCGCGTGACGCCTACCAGGAAATCGTCAATCGCGACATCTTCAATATCGCGCCGCCTCCTGCGCCACATGTGGAAGTCGAAGAGAAGATCGACCTGCCCTACGATCTGATCGGAGTTTCGACTTTCACCGCCGGCAAGCCGCCCTACGCGATACTTTCCGATCGGATGGGACAGCAGAGTGTCTATAAACTCGGACAGTCGGTGCCGAACGCAGGCAAGTTGGTCGAAGTCGACAAGGATCGCGTGTTTATCGATCACAACGGCAAGCGCGTGGCGATTCTGCTTCCAAAGGAGGATCTGCCGGGTCCGGTGATGGGAGCGCGGCCGCTTATGCCTCCGGCCGAAGACGACAACGCGGACGCATCGAACGATTCCGATGACGACGCGTACGATCCCAATGTGGAAGACCTCGGCGACAATCGCTACAAGATTCCGCGCGCGACCATTGATCACAGTATCGGCAACATGTCGCAGCTCCTCACCCAGATTCGCGCGGTCCCGAACGTTCAAGACGGCAAGACCAACGGCTTCGCGCTATCCGAAATCGAACCCGGTTCGGTTTTCGATGAAATGGGCCTCGAGGAAGGCGACGTGTTGCGCAGCGTCAACGGCCAGCAAGTGACCGATCCGGGACAGGCGATGCAGATGATGAGCGCGTTGCGCGGCGCCAACTCGATCAGCATCCAGGTCCTGCGTGAAGGCCATCCGACCACCCTCACCTATCAGATTCAGTGATTGAGTATCGCGCCGCGAAGCGTGCCGAGCGCGACGAAGTCCTCGACTTGCTCGCGCGATGGTACAACGATCGCGAATTCTTCGCGCGCTACAATCAGAACGATCCCACCTTCCGCGACGAGCTATGCGTCGTCGCATTGGACGCGGGCCATATCGTATCGACGGTCCAGATTTTCGATCGCCGCATCAACATCGAAGGCAAATCCCTACCGATGGGCGGCATCGGCTCCGTCTTCACGCGCGAAGACTATCGGCATAAGCGCGTCGCCTCGGGATTGATGAATCTCGCGGTGACGACGTTGGAGCGCGAAGGCTTCGAGGTCTCGTTGCTCTTCGCCGAGCGGCTCACCTTCTACAATCAGTTCGGATGGAAGGAGCTGACGCGCCACTTCAGCGTGCTGCCGAATGCTTTGTCGGTGCGCGCGCCGCGATTCGACATCGATGTGTTCGATGCCGCGCGCGACCTCTCACGCGTGATGGAGCTGCATCGCGCATACAGCGGGTGCTTCGATGTCACCGCGGTCCGCGACGAAGCCGCGTGGCGCGCGAACCTGCTATTCGCCGGCAACATGCCGGCCGATCCGGTCGGCGGATGCGATGAGTATTTCGTCCTCGTGCGCGACGGCGCGGATATCGTCGCCTACGCGCGTGCGACCCGCTTCCATGGCATCCCGATGGTGATGGAATACGGCTACGCGCCATCGCATCAGACGGCGATGCTGGCATTGTTTCGTCATCTGAGCGAGATGGCCTCGCGCGGCACGAGTTCATCCCCGATGCGCGGTGATCATCGCAGCGCAGCGCTTCTAAACGGCGGGAAGCCGTCGGGCAACGCGATGCTGGTAACGCATACGGCGCACGATCCCGACCTCGAGCGCGCACTGATGCAGGCAGGATGTCCGGTCGCGCATCACGCAGACAACTTCTACATGTGGCGCGTCATCGATGCGGGAAAGCTGGCCTCGCGCTTCGCAATGCCTCCTGATGCCGCCGCGCAGCACGTCTTCGCGAAATTCGCTAGTCCTCATTCGCTGTTCTGGACCTCCGATCGATTTTAGGAACGCGTTTTCCGAACCTCACCCCACCTTTACTGACCCTCTCAACAAAACTAAAAATAGTACCGACGCTCTCCTGATAGCCTCCTGTTGGGCGGGATGGATGATGTTGAAGATGAGTCGGAGGTTTTTCGATGAACATTCTCGGGGGTTCGGCGCTCCGACAATTCGGAGCATTCGCATTCGTATGCGCAATCGCGCTCGTCGCATTACCGGCGCATGCAGCGCGTCACCATAAATCCGCAATATCCGCGGGAGCATCGGAAGAATCGGCGGAAGCGGCCTCGACGGATACGCTGAAGGGTCCGTATCAGGAGGCCTGCGTCATCGAGCCGAACAGCGGCACGGTCGTGTTCGCGAAGAATGAGCATCAGCCATGGCCGACCGCATCGCTGGCGAAAATGATGCTGATGGAAATCGTCGCCGAGAAAATCGACGACGGCAGCCTCAAGCTCACCGACCAGATTCCGACCTCCGACAAAGCCGCGAAGATGGGCGGCTCGCAGGTCTATCTGAAACCGGGCGAAAACTTTTCGCTCGACGATATGATGAAGGCGATCGTCGTGCATTCGGCCAACGACGCATCGGTCGCGGTCGCGGAATACATCGGCGGGTCGACCGAGGCATTCGTGCTGATGATGAACGCCACGGCCGAGAAGCTCGGCATGAAGGATACACATTACTATTCCGTGCATGGATTGCCGCCCGCGCCCGGGCAGCAGGCCGACGTCGCGAGCGCATACGATCAGGCGCTGCTGGCGCGCGCGCTGGTGAAGCATCCGCAGATTTTGCAATGGTCCGCGATCACGACCGCGCCGTTTCGCGCGGGGACTTTCGAGCTTCGCAACACCAATCATCTCGTCTTCAACTACAGCGGATGCGACGGGCTGAAGACCGGCTTCTATTACAAGGCGGGCTTCAATGTGGTTGCAACGGCGCATCGCGGCGCGATGCGGCTGATTGCGGTGGCGCTCGGCTCGCCGCGCAAGGGCGAAAATTTCCGCTCGGCCTCCGAGATGCTATCGGTCGGCTTCGCGCAGTACGAAATGAAAGCGGTCGCGAAAAAAGGCAGCGCGGCGAGCATCAGCGTCGCCGTCAACGATGGTGCGGCATCGAAGGTGGTGCCCATTTGGGGCGATGACGCGGCGGTCTTCATGAAACGCGGCGACAACAAAGCGGCATACAAGGTGAACTATGAAGTCCCGGCGACGATTGCGGCGCCGGTTCGCGCGGGCCAGAAAATCGGCAAGGCTGAAGTGATGGTGGATGGGCAATCGCCAACGACGATCGCGCTGCTCGCGCCCTCGGACATCGCGGAGAAGAAGCCGGGCCTCGTCGATCGGCTGCTAAGGAAGTTCTGAATCGTGCGCGCCTTGTTGTCGACCTAACCCGTGACCCCTTCCCTCTCTTTTAGAAAGGGGAAGGGCAGAACGACGCGGAGCGGCGCGAAGGGTTAGGTCCGCAAGTGCAACATCTCGGCGGCGTTTAACTGCGACTGCGCGGCGTGCACAATGAGCCTCGGAGCGGCGCCTGCGGCGCCAATATAGGATGTCGCGCAGAACCAGAACCGTTGCAATCGCGATCGTTGTCGTAATCCTCGGTGGATGGATCGGCGGAGGGCTGCTGCTGCACTTCGGGCAGAAGCGTCACGATCGCCTCGATTTCGATATCGATGCGAAATTTCCTCCCAATCAACCCTTCAAGCCGGGTGAGATTTTCGCCACCACGCTGGCCGAAATCGTCGATCACGAACTCCATTCGACCTTCGGATGGCGTCCGAATGATTTCTTCCTGTGGGGCCCAAAAGTTCTCGCCGACAATAACGCCAACCGCCAGCTCGGCATCATCATGGCGGTGCGCGAGACGATGCGCGTCTTCAAGGATCATCTGACCAAAGTCTCATCCAACGAATACGATCCGAACCTCGTCGTCGCCGATACCGATTTTCGCAACGACGCCGAGCGATGGATCCTGCCGGCGCCGGAGGCCAAGTATGCCGATGGCGTCGCACATCTGCGGGCCTACGTCGCGGGGCTGCATGCGAATCCCGCGACCTCGCGCGAGCTGAATCAGCGCAGTGTCGAGCTCATCCGGCTGATGCAGACTTGGACCGATTTGCTGGGTGACGCGCACGCGAAGCTCTATCAGACCAGCACCTACGGCGGGAAAACAATCCACACCTGGGACTGCGACAATCTTTTCTATCATGCGCAAGGTTACGCCCACGTGATGTTCTACATGATGATGGCGGTTCGTCGGGAGTACGCCGGTCAGATCAAAGAAGATCCGGTCCTGATGACACTGATCGACGAAACCACCGAAGCTCTCGGCAGGGCCGCGGTGCTGAAGCCGCTGATTGTGTTCAATGGCGCGCCCGACGGCATCTTCGCCAATCATCGGCGCAACCTCGACACCTATATAGCGGAGGCGCGCCAGAAGATGTACTCCATTCGCGAAGAACTCGAGCGCTCCCCGATGTGACGCGGCGTGCGCGTGCTGCCTTCCCGCTTGAGCGCGACACGTTCACTTGCGGAAGGTCGCGTCGTGTATATTTCTCCTTCCGCATCCGTGGTGAGAGCAGGAAAAAGCATCGATTGAACGACATTTCGAAGTGTGCGCGCGTCGGGGTCCTCGTGATGCTGACGGCGGTTGCCGCATGGTTGAGATTCTCCGGGATTGGCTTTGGGCTGCCAGATAAACTCCGTCCCGATGAAGAGATGATCATGACGCCCGCGCTCGATTTCGAGCACGATTGGGATCCGCACATGGCCGTCTATCCGGCCTTCCAGGCTTATGTGACCCATGCGGTCTTGCGCACGTATGCATCGCTG
>DATGKG010000188.1:0-8978 GCA_035294805.1 Binataceae bacterium (SeqCode)
CACCGCGGATGCGTCGGCATTGGAAAAGGCCGGCGTCTCGACCATCTCGAGGCCGCGCTTCTTCGCGAGATCCTGAAGATTGCTGCCGTTGATGGCGGCGGTTACGTCTTCATCGAGCGCCTGGCGCGCGACTTTCGCGCCCGCATCGACGCGCAATGCCTCGATCACTTTCGGACGCACCTCGGCCAGCTTATCGACGTGCGCGGGACTCAAGGAATCGACCCTCACGTCATGAAAGCCGAACTTGGTCTCAACCATCCGCAGCTCGCCGGGCTTCATCGAGAAGACCGCGTCTTCAAATGGCTTGATCATCTGATTGCGGCCGAAAGTGCCGAGGTCTCCGCCATCGAGCTTGGTCGCGGGATCCTGCGAATCTTCTTTCGCGAGCTTAGCGAAATCGGCGCCGTTTTGAAGCTGCTTTAAAATGCCCTCGGCCTTCGCCTTCGCGGAGGCCTTCTGTTCCGGCGTCGCGCCCGAAGGAACCTCGAGCAGGATGTGGCGCGCGTGGACCTCGTCCGGATGCGTGTAGAGCTTGGTCAGATTGCTCTTGTAAAAGTCGTCGATCTCTTTATCCGAAGGCGAAACTTTCGCGGCGAGGACCGCGGGATCGTAGCTAAGGTACTCGATCTTGACGCGTTCCGGCTCGCGAAAGTCGTCCTTGTGCGAGTTGTAATAGTCCTCGACCTGCTTGGGGGTGGGAGCAATCTTCGCGACGAAGTCCTGATAAGGAATCTGGAGATAAGCGAGCTTCACCTTCTCGTTGCGCAAATCGTAAGCGTGGCGAGCTTCGGCGTCACTGACCTGGACACCCTGCTCGACCATCTGACGCAGCGCCTCCTGCATCAGGGAGCCGCGCATCAAGGCTTCGTAATCGGCCGGCAATAGATCGTTGGCCTGCAGAATGTCCTGATAGCGCTGCGGATCGAAGTTGCCCTGATCCTGGAACTTGGGATCGGCGGCGATACTTTCGGCGAGCGATTCGTCGCTGATGCGAATTCCTACGTGGCGCGCCTCATCGACGATAAGACGTTGCTCGATGATCTGGTTGAGCGCTTCCTGGCGAAGATTGACATTGCGCAGCACGCTATCGGCGCTGGCGCCGTAGACCTGAGTCAGGGTTCGCTTGAGCCGGTCAGACTCGCGATCGAGGTCGCTGGAGAGGATTCGCTTGCCATTTACCGTGGCGACTGGTTTGACCCGCCCCGCGAGTCCGGCGCCGACGCCCCAAAACGCAAACGCCAAAATGAGAAACACGAACAAAACCTTGATCGCCGTCGAGCGACCCCAGCTACGCATCCGATCTAACATATGGCACCAATCATAGATGAGTTAATTTTCGACGCAAAATGTTTCGTTTACTTGCCTGGAGTCGCGGTACTCGTTACCCTTCTATGCGGAAATATGGGGCGGGGCGCGTCTTTTGCTTGATGCGTCGGGGCGGCCTTCCTGAAGTTCGCGCACCGCATAATATAATAATGGTCTAAAATGCCTGCACCGATTGGGCAAAGGGTTCGAATGTGGTCCTGAACTCTATTTTCGGATGGTTCTCCAACGATCTCGCAATCGATCTCGGCACTGCCAACACTCTAATCTACGTAAAGGGCGAAGGCATCGTATGTAACGAACCTTCAGTAGTCGCGGTCCAGAAGGACTCGCGCGGCTCCCGCCGCGTCTTGGCCATCGGCGCGGAGGCCAAGAAGATGCTCGGCCGCACGCCCGGCTCGATCGTTGCGATACGCCCGTTGAAAGATGGCGTCATCGCCGACTTCGAGATCACCGAAAACATGCTCAGCTACTTCATCCAAAAGATACATAGCGGCAAGACGCTGGTGCGCCCGCGTCCGCGTATCGTCATATGCGTACCGTTCGGCATCACCGCGGTCGAAAAGCGTGCGGTGCGCGAATCGGCGGAATCGGCCGGCGCGCGCGAGGTTTATCTAATCGAGGAGCCGATGGCGGCTGCGATCGGCGCTGGGCTGCCTATCACCGAGCCGGTCGGCAACATGATCGTCGATATCGGGGGCGGCACCACCGAGGTCGCCGTGATCTCGCTCGCGGGCGTGGTGTTTTCGCGTTCTGTTCGCGTTGCCGGCGACAAGATGGATGAAGCGATCATCCAGCACATCAAACGTAAATACAATTTGC
Organism: Binataceae bacterium (SeqCode); assembly: GCA_035294805.1. Classification (GTDB taxonomy): domain Bacteria; phylum Desulfobacterota; class Binatia; order Binatales; family Binataceae; genus DATGKG01. Next base: position 2,146 of record DATGKG010000188.1, read on the forward strand.
TGATCGGCGAACGGACCGCCGAGCTGATCAAGATTACGATCGGTTCCGCGTATCCGGGCAACGAAATCCAGACGATGGAAATCAAAGGCCGCGATTTAGTCGCCGGAACGCCGAAGATTATCGAAATTACCGACGAGGAAATTCGCGAGGCGCTGATGGAGCCGGTGCGCCAAGTGGTCGAATCGGTGCGTATCGCGCTGGAGCGCACCCCGCCGGAACTGGCCTCGGATATCGTCGATAAGGGAATCGTGTTGGCGGGTGGCGGCGCGTTATTGCGCAACCTCGATGTGCTTCTGCGCGAAGAAACCGGTCTTCCTGTAACGCTGGCCGATGATCCGCTGACCGCGGTGGTGATGGGTGCGGGGAAGGTGCTCGATGAACAGTCGCTGCTGCGCGATGTGACCGTCGACTAGCGGTATCGCGCGCCGGCTGCCTCGGGATCATGGCGCATTAAGTGAAAGGGACACTGCTCTGGCGCTACCGCGTTGGTTTTACCAGCGGGGTGCTGATGATTCTCTCGCTTCACCTGATTTCCAGCGGAGTGAAGCCGGGCGACATAGCATTGCGTCCTGCAGGCATTACGCTTTCGCTGCTGGCGCCGGTCGAGGCTGCGCTCAACAACTTCGCGCAGGGCAGCACCGGCTTCGTGCGCGCCTACTTCGATCTGGTCAACGTGCGGCGCGAGAACGAACGCCTCAAGGCCGAACTCGCGTCGGTCAAGACCGATCAAAGCCGACTGGTCGAACTGGAAACTGAAAACCAGCATCTCGGCAACCTGCTCAATCTCAAAGACGTACTGGGCGGCAACTCGGTCGCCGCGAATGTCATCGGCTCCGATGCGAACGGCCTCGCGCGCACCCTCATTATCGGGCAGGGAACCGCAAGCGGAGTGCATCCGGGGATGGCAGTGCTTTCGTTTCAGGGCGTTGTCGGCAAAGTCATCGCGGTTAGTCCACATGCTGCGCGCGTGCTTCTCATCGACGATCACAACTCCGCGCTCGACGCCTTCGATCAGCGCACGCGCACGCGCGGTATCGTCGCGGGTGTGGTCGACGACGGCATCACGATGAAGTACGTCGAGCGCTCGCAGGATGTGCATCCGGGCGACGTGGTCGTGACCTCGGGGCTGGATGGAATTTTTCCGCGCGGATTGCTCATCGGTACCATCAAGAGCGTTATCGGCGCGGGTCCCGGGATGTTCCTCAACGTGAGCATCACGCCCGCGGTGGACTTTCGCGGGCTGGAGCAGGTGTTGGTCGTGACGGAGATGCCCGAGCAGCCCGACAGCACTCAGGCGGGGAGCAAAGGCTAGCGAGTTGTGCGGATGGTGATCATTTTCGCGATCGCAACTTACCTCGCACTGCTGATTCAAACGGCGGCGCCGCTATGGTTTCCGTTTCGCGCGCTGATCCCGAACCTCATCATCATCCTGACCGTCGACTTAGGTCTGCGTCATCATGGCGCCCTGCCCGCCTTCGTCGCATTCGCGATTGGATACGCTACCGATGCGATGTCCGGCACGACCATCGGCATGAATGCTTTCCTGACCACGGGCGTCTTTTTGCTGTCCTATGAGATCTCCAGCCGCCTGCTGGTTACCAACGCATTCGTTGGAGCGACGGCGGTGTTTTTCGCGGTGATGCTGGCAGGGCTTGGCGCGATCGTCATCCTGTCGGGGCGCGGCGCACCCGCCGCCATAGACGATGCGATGCCAACGCTGGCGGTACAGGCGCTGATTTCGGCGATCGTCGCGCCGCTCATTTTCGCGGTGATGGCCGGCAGCAAGCGCATCGTAGGCCTCCCCGACCGCCCCGAACGCGAGTAGCGGACGACTCGTATCACATCATGAGAAGAATCATTCTGGCGGTGGCGGTTTGGTACTTTCTGATCCTGAGCGGCGGTCCGGTTTCTCGTAAAGGACCATTCGGGAGCCGCGTTGCTTGCGATACTTCTCGAATGCGCGTGGCACATACCTTCCGAACCACCGACTGCATCGAGGCCAAGAAGAAGAAATAGCTCCGATACGTACACCTTCGTAGCCGCTTTAGTGATAATCGCTGGCATCTTCGTTGTCGCGCGACTTAACTCTTAGTATATGAGCGACCGCAGCAGCATCGAATGGACCGATGCGACCTGGAATCCGATTCGCGGATGCAAGAAGATCACCCCGGGCTGCAAGCACTGTTACGCAGCGAGGTTTGCCGAACGATTTCGAGGCGTTCCCGGCCATCCGTTCGAGCAGGGATTCGATCTGCGCCTGGTACCCGAAAAGCTCGAAGTGCCGCTGAACTGGCACGCGCCGCGGCGAATCTTCGTAAACTCGATGAGCGATCTCTTCCTCGATGAAGTTCCGACTGACTATATCGCCCAAATTGGTCGCATCATGAAGAAGGCGAACTGGCACACCTACCAGATCCTCACCAAGCGCCACGAGCGGATGCGCGATCTGCTGTTGGGCGAATTGAATTGGATGGCTGCTCTGCGCAACCTATGGTTTGGCGTGAGCGTCGAGGATCGAGAGCACGGCTTGCCGCGGCTGGAAAGTTTGCAGCATACGCCGGCGACGATCAGATTTCTTTCGATCGAGCCGCTGCTGGAAGATCTCGGGCAACTCGATTTACGAAATATCGACTGGGTCATCGTCGGCGGCGAGAGCGGTTATGGCGCGCGGCCCATGGATAAGGAATGGGTGCTTTCGATACTTCATCAATGCGAGGCGGCTGGAATTCCATTCTTTTTCAAGCAGTGGGGCGGAATCCATAAGAACAAGACCGGACGTCATCTTAACGGCCGCACTTACGATGATGTCCCTAACGATTTCAGCCTAGCCATCTAACAAACAGCTATCATCCACTTCAACGCTGGCATCGAGGAGCGAGCAGGAGAGGCTCCGCAAGGCTCCGATCAGTCGCATCACCGACCGGTGGGTGCGGTAAAATCACAAAAGGAATGTATCGGTCAACTTTAAGACTTTAAATTTTCCGGCCTCGCCGCATTTACCTGCTAATTAAGTCTCATCTGAACATGGGGCGAGGCGGAAAAATTCCAGCGCCCGCGAATCTGGAAGAGTTACAGATGCTGAAACGCGTCACCTGGCTTACGGATTTCGCGCGCGACAAGCTTGCGACCGAGGGCCGCTTTATCAAATTTCGCGCGCGGCAGTCCATCTACCTCGAGCACAGCCCCGCCGATCGGATTTTCTTCCTGCTCGCCGGAATCGCCAAGGTCTACTACTCGCATCGCAAACAGCGGGTTCTGGTCACTCATCTGCGCACCGGCGATTCCTTTGGGTTGAGCGGCCTGCTTCCCGATTCGCTTCGGCGCTACTCATCGGAAGCGGTGAGCGATTGCGTGGTGCTCAGCATCGCGCCGGATACTTTTTCCGAAGCGGTGTTTGGAAACTCCATCCATCGGCTTGGACCCGCATTGGCGAATACCTTCGGACGATGGCTCGATCTGATGACGCGCTATGCGCAATTCGTCAGCCTCGGCGCGCGGGGGCGTCTCGCCCTGTCGCTGCTGGAGCTTGCTGACAAGTTCGGCATCCGCGATGCCCGCGGCATCCTGTTGCCGCTTTCCGTGAGTCATGCTGAGCTCGGCACGATGGTCGGCACCTCGCGACAGCATGTGACGACGCAACTGCGCGAGTTCGAGCGCGACGGCCTCATCGCGCGGGCCGGCCGCCGCCTCATCGTGATTCCGGAGCGGTTGCGCGCCGCGCTCGACGATTAAGCGCTCCCACATCGCGTGTAAGACACACGCTGCAACTCGTAATTGCGCCAATGACATTCTCCCGATAGTCTTTCGAAGAAGGGGAGTCAGTACCGTTCGTGGCGTACTCGCGCCGCCAGAAGAAAAATCGCCAGGTTCCAAAGCTGGAACTTCGCATCGTCGTCATTTCCGCGATGATGATGGCGGTGCTCGGTCTGGTCAGCATCCGGCTCTACTACCTTCAGGTCATTAAGAATTCCGAGTTTATCGAGCTGGCCGATCGCAATCGCATCCGGCTTAGACGCGTAACTGCGCCGCGCGGATTGGTTTTCGATCGCCGCCATCGCCCGCTGGTCGATACGCGCCCATCCTTCAATGCGGTCCTCGTTCCGGAGGATTCGCCGAACCTCAATCAAACCATCGCCAGCTTGCAAAATCTGCTCGGACAGACCGGCATCCAGGACAAGCTCAATACGGCAGATGACGAAGGTCGGCCCGAGTACGAGCCGGTCACCGTCGACGAGCGCCTCGAATGGCCGCAGGTCGTCGCACTCGAAACGCATCAGCTCGACCTGCCGGGCGTCAGCCTCGAAATCACCCCTGCGCGCCATTATCTGTACGGCTCGCTGGCGGCTCATCTGCTGGGGTACGTCGGCGAAGTTGATCGCAACGACCTCATGAAGGCCAGCTACAAGATGGGCGATGAGATCGGGAAGTTCGGCCTCGAGCGCGGATGGGAACCGTTCCTGCGCGGCGAGGCTGGTGGTCAGGAGATCGAGGTCGATTCGGTCGGACGCCGGTTGCGCGTGTTGAAGGAGATCCCCGACCAACCTGGCCAGAGCATCGTGTTGACGCTGGACCTCGACGTGCAGCAGGCGGCGGAACAGGCGATGCAGGGCAAGATGGGCGCGCTGGTGGCGCTCGATCCCAACAACGGCAACATCCTCGCGATGGCGAGCAACCCGTCGTTCGATCCCGATATCTTCGGCGGCGGCGTCAAGGCTGCAGATTGGCACAAGCTGATGACGGATCCGGACCATCCACTGCAAAATCGCGTCATCCAGGGCGTCTACCCTCCCGGCTCGACGTTCAAGATCGTCGACTCGATCGCGGGCATGGAAGAGCACACGCTCACACCCGAAACCACCTACTACTGCAACGGAGGGCTCTGGTTCGGCGGCCGCACCTATCACTGCTGGCGCAAGTCCGGCCACGGCGCGATCCAGCTTCATCGCGCAATCGTGTCCTCATGCGACGTATTCTTCTACAACGTGGGCGAAAAGGTCGGCATCGACAAGCTTTCGCATTGGGCGCATCTGCTCGGACTCGGCGAGCGCAGCGGTATCGCGCTGGATAACGAGAAGTCCGGCACGATGCCATCGAGCGCATGGAAGTATAAGCGCTTCCGCGAGCGATGGTATCCGGCGGAGACGCTTTCGGTGGCGATCGGGCAGGGCTATGTCGCGACGACGCCACTGCAGATGGCGCAGGTGGCGGAAGTCGTCGCCAACGGAGGCATCCGCTATCGCCCGCAGTTCGTGCGCGAGGTCGAAGGACTGGACGGCCAGGCGACGCGCACCTATGAGCCAATCATCGAGGATAAGATAGACTTCGATCCGGAAGTCCTCGCCGAGATTCGCAACGCGATGTCGGATGTCGTCAATGGCGCAGGCGGCACGGGGCATAAGGCCAAACTGGACGGCATCGAGGTATGCGGCAAATCCGGTACCGCGCAGGTGGTCGGCAACAAGGCCGCCAACCTCGAATCGGGCGAGGACGAAGACAAGATTCCTTACAAGTACCGCGACAACGGATGGTTCATCGCCTTCGCGCCCAAGGACCATCCGCAGATCGCCGTCGCATGTATCATCGAGCATGGCGGCCACGGCGGAAGTTCCGCCGCGCCGGTCATCCACGATGTGATGAAACGCTTCTTCGAAATCAATCCGCCCAATCCTGCAACCACCCCCGACCTCGTCAACGCAACGCCCGACAAGACGAACGTGGTTAACGAAACATCCGACGACGATTCGGTGAATTCCGACGACTCGACTGATTCCACGACGCCGGCGCGCTCCGACGATGAGCCCACTGTCGATCGAGACGACTGATGCCGACTGTCGATCGCAAAATGTTCGGCCATTTCGACTGGACCTTGTTCCTCAGCGTCCTCGCGCTCGCCGGCATCGGGATGCTCAGCGTCATCAGCGCGTCATATGCGAACTATCATCACGCGCTCAATGGCTTGGTGACGCGCCAATTCCTATGGGTCCTTATCGGCACGATGATCATGGTGGGCGCGCTGTTTTTCGACTATCGCGCGATCCTCACCTATGCGTATCCGATTTATGTCGGATCGCTGGGATTGTTGATCGCGGTCGCCGTCATCGGACATTCGACCGGCGGCTCGCGGCGATGGATCAATCTCGGATTTTTTCATCTCGAGCCGTCGGAGCTGGCGAAACTCGCGATCGTGCTCGTGATGGTGCGCTATCTGCGCGAGGAACCACCGCGCGGCGGATGGCGTTTGCGCGAGATGATTATCCCGGGCGTCCTGCTCGGCGTCCCGGCGGCATTGGTACTCAAGCAACCTGATCTGGGGACCGCGCTGGTTCTCGTATTGGTTACCGTGACGCTCGTATTCGTCAGCGGACTCAACTGGCGCACGATGGCGGTGATGGGGCTCGCCGCGATGCTCGCCGCGCCGGTAAGCTGGCACTTCCTCAAACCGTATCAGCGGCAGCGGCTAGTGAGCTTCATCGATCCGAAAGCCGATCCGCTCGGCTCCGGCTATCACATCATCCAATCGGAAATCGCGATCGGCGCCGGCGGCACGTGGGGCAAGGGCTTCATGAAGGGCACGCAGGCGCGGCTCAACTTCCTGCCCGAGGAAACCACCGATTTCATCTTCGCGGTATTCGCGGAAGACTTCGGCATGGTCGGCTCGCTGCTGCTGCTCGCGCTCTATGCGAGCCTGATCGCGCGTGGCGCCTGGATCGCGCGGCATGCGCGCGATCGCTTTGGAGGCCTGCTCGCGCTCGGCCTCACGGGCATCGTGTTCTGGCAGGTCGCGATCAACATCGCGATGACCACCGGGATGTTGCCGGTGGTCGGCATCCCGC
>DATGKG010000189.1:0-2497 GCA_035294805.1 Binataceae bacterium (SeqCode)
TGGTAGACCGCGGCGTGCGTATCGTGCTCGATCCCGAGCTGCAGGTGAAACATCTAAAGAAGTGGACCCTCGCCTCGTTGATCGCGACCGACCTGACGCGGCGCGCGATCCCATGGACGCTGCTCTGGATGGAACGCCGCCGCGCGCAAAGCGACCTGAATTTTTCGTGGCCTCAGCGCATCGCCGCGATCGTTAGCGTCGCGATGGTGCTCGCGATTCTCCTCGCGTTTGTGGATGCATATTTCCTATTACTCGCCGTTGTACTTGCAGTCATTGCGTATGTGCTCAATCGAGGTCTGTTCCGTTTGTTGTTCGCGAAAGGCGGCATCCGCCTCGCCGTCGCCGGCTTCTTCCTGCAGCAACTCTACTATTTGTATTCCCTTGCCGGACTCGCGATAGGAACGGCGATATACTTTCTATCTTCGCGTTCGCGCCGGCAGCATCAACCGCTCAAACAGGCTTGAGATTATCGGCGCAAAGGTGCGATATCGTCGGTAGCACGGAGAGGTAAGGAGAGCATCATGGAAATGGTGTCGGATCGCTTCATCATCGATGACGAAGAAGCCGGGCTGTTCAAGGTAAATCGCCGCGTCTTCACCGATCCCGAAGTCCTCGCGGAGGAGCGGCGGCGGGTCTTCGATCGATGCTGGATCTATGCGGGCCACGAATCGGAAGTGCCGCATCCGGGCGACTTCCGCTCGCGCAATGTGGCAGGACGTCCGGTCATCCTGGTGCGCGGCGACGACTCCAAGGTGCGCGTCCTGCTCAATACCTGCACCCATCGCGGCGCGATGGTCTGCCGCCAGAAAATGGGCAACGCCAAGACGTTCCAGTGTCCCTATCATGCGTGGACCTACAATTCGCACGGACAACTCGTCGGAGTTCCGGGCGAAGACTCATACAGCCCCGCATTCAAGCGCGAGGACATGATGCTGGTCTCACCTGCGCAGGTCGACAGCTATCGTGGGTTTGTTTTCATCTGCTTCGATGCGGGCGCAACTGGTCTGGTCGATTATCTCGCCGGAGCGAAAGAATACCTCGACCTGGTCGCCGATCAGTCGGAAATCGGCATGAAGGTGATCGCGGGCCAGCAAGCCTATAGCGCGCGCGCCAACTGGAAGCTGCTGGTCGAGAACAGCTACGACGGCTATCACGGACTGCCAACGCATCAGCGTTATTTCGGATTCCTCAGCGACATCGGCATCGATGCTCGCGGGCGCGATCTTTCCGTACGGCAGCGCACGCGGGTCGAGGATTTGGGCAACGGTCACGCCGCGATCGAGTACTCGAGCTCGTGGGGGCGTCCGGTGTTGCAGTGGATCCCGACCTTCGGCGAACAGGCTAAGGTGCGCTTCGCGGAGCGCCGCAAGCAATTCGACGAACGGTACGGGCGCGAGCGCGCGGAGCGGATTTGCGATCGCAATCGCAACATCGGAATTTTCCCCAACCTCGTCGTCAACGACATCATGTCGCTGACCATCCGCACCTTTTATCCAGTTGCGCCCGACTACATGGAAGTGAATGCATGGGCGATGGGACCCATCGAGGAGAGCGCGGAGGATTCCGCGGTGCGGCTGGACAATTTCCTGACCTTCCTCGGCCCCGGCGGCTTCGCGACTCCTGATGACGTCGAGATGCTGGAGACTTGTCAACGCGGATTTCAGAGTCGCGAGGTGGCGTGGTCAGACATCTCACGCGGGATGAAGAGCGAGCGCCTGGGGGTCACGGACGAAGCGCAGATGCGCGCGTTCTGGCGCCGCTGGAATCAGCTGATGACTGGCCCTCAGCTTCGCATCGCAAGCAAAGCGGCGTGATTCATCACCACGTTTAGCCCGGAGCCGTCCGGCGCAGACCGCGGGCGCTAGTCGATGTGGACGCGCTCGCCAAAGCGGTTGAATATCCTTCGCTCGCTTGCGCTGCGGCAGCCTTCCGCCGCAGCGCCCGGAACGTTGCGGACGATCCTAGTCACCGTGAAACGCCGACGCTTGGTATTCAGCTATTCAGTGATTGTTCCCTTCCACGTACGCGCAGCCAGATCGATCTCACCGGTATTGCCAATTCGGCGCCCATCGGACAGCTCCCAGATGTTCGCCGTCGACCATCGATGTTTGCCCGTACTTTCGTAGGTCCCTTGACCAACGCGCTAATGACATCGCCATTGTCGAGGAATGCCGAACCGGCGATGCTAAAAGTCCCGTCTTTGCCGCCGCCTACGAAGGTGGCGGTTTCGATGACCGTTCCGAACCCGGTCGCCGTCCCTTCAAAGTTGACTTGAAGGAGGATGCTGCCGGCAGGTCCGGGTGAAATAGTGTTAGTGATCATCTTCATTGAAAATTCCCCGATTGCTTTGCCCGATGCCATAAAGTTCTCCCATTCGCCGAAGGTTGGTGCTGTTGCGTACCCGTTCACGGCCGATCCAAACAGGTGCATTGCCCCAAGGCGAGGCATCCGTAGAAATGTGGCGACGGTCTCAGGGGGAAAACGTTGGACCTCAACA
>DATGKG010000190.1:0-13559 GCA_035294805.1 Binataceae bacterium (SeqCode)
GCTCCCGCAACAAGGTTACGAGTTCCTCGTCCTTTTCTGCCATGACCGCTCCTCTCCGCCCGCAGCACAGCTACCAGCGGTAGATTTGTTCTACTCGGAGGCGACCCCTTCCGGCGCCGTGGAATTGGCGCTCTGGGTGTCAACCCACTCCGCGATCTGAATCGCGCATCCTTCGAATGAATCGGGAAACGAGGCCGACACCTCGCGCAGCACGCCCTCGATTTCCGCCGGGCTGACGATCTCGTAGACTGCACGCTCGTAGCTCAACGCAGCTTCCCAGCCTTCAGGACTGTCGTCCAGGCTCATCGCGGCGAGAAACTCGCTGCGCGATCGAAATGACGCCACCAGAGTTGGTTCCCCATGAAATGGCAGTAGCAAAACACCGTACATAGCGCCCCCCTTTTAAAAATCAGCGCCAGTGCGAACGACTTATAAAATCAGCTCGTCGATAGCCTATGGCGAAGCATACAATGAGTCTAGTATTGCGCCAAGCTGTTTTTTTTCTATCGGCGCTACTCCTGCGCGGCCCCGTCCGCGCAGCTCTTCGCGATCGCATTCAGCAGCGTGACGCGTTTTACCGGCTTGCTGACGTGCATGTCGAATCCGACCGCCCTGGTATGCCGGACGGCATCGTCGAGCGCCGACGCGGTCAGCGCGATGATCGGCGTGCGCGCGCGATGGGTGCGCTGCTCCCATTCGCGAATTTTCTCGACCGCGGTATAGCCGTCCATCACCGGCATCTGGATGTCCATCAACACGACGTCGTAGGTGCGGTGGAAAATCAGATCGAGCGCTTTCTCGCCATCTTCGGCTTCATCGAGCTGATAGGGAGTCTTTCGCAGATAGGCCTGGATGAGCAGGCGATTGTCGTCGGAATCGTCGGCGAGCAGGATGCGCAACGGGCGCTGCACTATGGGGTCGGGTCCGTTGACGGTGCGAGGCGGCGTCGTGATCGAGGTGATGTGCGCCGGAGCGCCCTCATTCATCGCATGCGCGATGGCGGCATAAAGTTCCGCGCGCTTGACCGGCTTCACCACGTACCATTCGATGCCGAGCTCGCGCACGCGTGCGAGCGATTGCGGCAGATCGGCGGAACTCAGCATCATGACGCTCAGCTCGCGATCAGATGAGAACCCGCGGATCTGGCTGATCATCTCGAAGCCGTCCATTCCGGGCATCAGGTGATCCGCGATGAGCAAACGAACCGGACGGCCTGCTTCCTTCGCATGACGCACTTGCTCGATTCCGTCCGCTCCGGACCCGGCTTCGATGACAATCGCACCGCAGGGCAAAAGCATCTCGCACACGATAGTTCGATTTACCTCGTTATCGTCAACCACGAGTACTTTGACGCCCGCGAGCTCGAGAGATCCTTCGCTCGGAGGCGCGGCGATGGGAGTTCGACGCACAGCGAATTGCGAGGTGAACGAAAAGGTGCTGCCATGACCAGGCTCGCTCTCAACCGTAACCGCGCCGCCCATCAGACGCACGAGGCGCTCGACGATCGCGAGCCCAAGCCCGGTACCTCCGTACTTTCGCGAAACTGAGGAATCGGCCTGACTGAACGAATTGAACAATGTGGGAATCTTGTCGGCCGGAATTCCGATGCCGGTATCGGTGACCGAGATCAGCAGCGATCCAGCGCCTGCGTCCTTGGGATCGCGTCTGACACGGATGACGACCGCGCCGCGCTGGGTAAACTTGATCGCATTGCCGATCAGGTTGGTGAGGACCTGGCGCAGACGCAACGGATCGCCGACCAGCGCGGTCGACACATCCTGATCGATGCGCACGCCGAGTTCGATGCCCTTCTCATCGGCACGGACCGCCAGCGTATCCGCGATTTTCTCGACCAGTTCGCGCAAATCGAAATCGAGCGCCTCGAGGCTGAGCCGTCCGCTCTCGACTTTGGCGAGGTCGAGGATGCTGTTGATGAGTTCCAGCAGCGCGTTGCCGTTATTGATCATAGTATCGAGGTAGCGGCGCTGCTCGCCGCTAAGCTCGCTCTCCCACATCAAATCCGCCATCCCGAGAATCGCGTTCATGGGAGTGCGGATTTCATGCGACATGCTGGAGAGAAACTCGGACTTGGCGCGGGAGGCCGCGAGCGCCTGATCGCGCGATTTTTCAATTTCGAGCTCGGCGCGTTTGCGCTGGGAGATGTTGCGTACCGTACTGACGAGGATGGGTGTTCCGTCGGTCGCGATCGCGGCGCGTCCGATCAATTCGCAGTCGAGCCACGAACCGTCCTTGCATCGAATCGGCGCTTCGCAGAATCCGGTCGCGTTGGGACCCGCGAATGATTCGGCCATCAGTCGCGCCTGCTCCGCGTGCTTGTCGGGATGAATGAAATCTATCGCGCGACGCCCGAGGAGGTCGGAAAATTCGAAACCGAAATCCTTGCGGCCTTCGCCTGCGGCAAACAGGATGATGCCCGCTTCATTCGTCACCACGGTCAGGTCCGCCGAACTTTCGACCAGCGAGCGGTAGTATTCCTCGCTGCGCCGGAGTTCATCCTCCGCGCGCTTGCGTTCAGTGATGTCAGTGGCAACCGCGGTTGCGCCGCTCACGCGATGCATGTGATCCCGCACCGGCGAGTACCAGACCTCGAAGACTTTCTCTCCGCGCTTCACCGTTTCAATCGCGCTGAATGACTCGCCGGCGAGCGCGCGCTCGGTGTTTTGCAAAGCCGGGTTGTTCGAAAGAAAGACTTGCGCGAGAGGTTTGCCGATCAGATCCTCGGCTTCCACTTGCATCGCGCTGAGCGCGCGGCCTTGCGCAGCGGTAATCACACGATTGGTATCGAACGCAATAACCGCAAGCGGTGCATTGGCGAGGACGTCGTTGAGCTGGCGCTCGGTGCGAAACAGGTCGTCTTCAGCGCGCCTGAGATCGGTAATGTCCTTAATGATTCCCAACGCACAGGGAAGATTGTCGAGCTCGACAGTTACCGCCGACACCAGCAAGCGGCGCGGCACGCCGTCCTGATCGTTCAACCTGACTTCGTGATTGCGCAGCCCGCCGCCCTGGCCAGCGAGCATCGAAATGCCGTCCAGTTGGTCCTGCGTTAGGATGCCGAGTTCGGCGGCAGTCTTGCCGATAATTTTTTCGGACGGCAGCCGCAGCATGCGACAGAACTCGTCATTGACGTCGAGGTATCTGCCATCGGGCAGCGACGCCAATGAAATCGAATCACTGCTATATTTGAAAACGGTCCTGAGTCTCTCTTCATTCTGGCGACGACGCTTTTCGGCCACGCGCTCTTCGGCGGCATCGCGGAACATCCCGGAAAATCCAATCAGCGTTCCCGCGCGATCGCGGATCGGAGACATCAGGAAGAGCGCTTCAAACTCGAAACCATCCTTGCACCGCAGGCGCGGCGTGATGCGAACGGATTTTGCGCCGTCCTGCAAACGGCGTCCCGCGCGTGCGATTTCCTTGCCATCGCTTTCGGGAACCAGATACTGCCAACGGCGTCCGATCATTTCATCGGCGGTGTAACCCAAAAGCTCGGTCGCCGCGGAGTTCCATCCGTTGATGACGCCGTCGAGCGAGGACGGAATGATCGCTTCGCTGCACGACTCGACAATCGCCGCGGACAACGATCCCGCGTCGAGCTCGCTTAATGGCATCGTCCCCGGCGCGTCGGCGCTGGTGGCCGAATGAATGGCGCTGTTTAGAATCTCCCACATTTGTGCCCTTAGGCCGACGGCGAATTTCGCACGCGTTCGCGGCTCGGCTCGCGGTATAGGGACGCAACGGTCATGCCACGAGGTTAAACAAGCGTAATCGCCCCACGTTTTCAGGTGTCCCGATTTGAGACGAAGGGATTGCACTTATGCAACATCGGGTACCGTGCTGCGATGGCGTGGTCGGTCGGAGCCGTATCGCGCAGCGATTGCTGCGCCGCGATCATCGATCTATGGTCGCCATAGCGAACCACATCGGGGAGGAGCGACATGAGCGGCAATTCGACCAATGGCGGATCGAAGCGGATCGTTCCCAGCAAGTTTGCCCACGCGGTCCTGCGGACCAACCATTTCAAGCAGATGGTCGATTGGTACAAGACCGTGCTGCAAGCGGACATCGTCTTCGAAAACCAGATGCTCGCGTTCATGACATATGATGATGAGCATCATCGGCTCGCGATCGCGGGCTTTCCCGGAATCGTCGATCGCACTCCGCATAGCGCGGGGCTGGATCATCTGGCCTATACCTACGCGAACCTTGGCGATCTGGTCGCGACATATGAGCGGCTGAAAGCGGCCGGCATTACGCCGGTGGTGCCGATCAATCACGGCTTGACGCTCTCGATGTACTATCGCGATCCGGACGGCAACAAAGTCGAGCTGCAAATCGACAACTTCGCAACCGTCGAAGAGTTGAAAGGATTTTTCCGCAGCAACGATTTTTCCAAAAATCCGATCGGCGTCAGCTTCGATCCCGATGAACTCGCGCGCCAATATCACGCCGGAGTTCCCGAGGCCGAACTCAAGAAGTATCGCCCCGAGGCCGGACTCGATCCCAACGCGATGCGCAATATGGCGCAATGACAGGAGTCGCATGAAGCTCGCCAGATTCACCCACAATAACGCCACCCGCCTCGGCGTCGTCGTCGATGATTCGATTTTCGATCTCGGTGCGATACCGGAACTTCCGCGCGACATGGTCGCGTTCCTGAGCGCCGGCAAGGACGCGCTCGAACGGGCGCGCACTGCGGTCCGCGACAAGGTGCGCTCGCTGCCGCTCAAGGAAGTGACGCTGGAAGCGCCCGTCGCGCACCCGCCGGAGTTCCTCGCGATCGGACTGAACTATGCCGACCATGTGGCGGAAAGCGGCATGAAGCAGCCCGAGTTCCCGATGTTCTTCAACAAGCAATCGACTTGCGTCAACGCGCCCTATGCGCCGATTCATTTGCCGCGGGTTTCGCAGGCGCTCGACTACGAAGGCGAACTCGGAATCATCATCGGCAAACGTTGCCGGCACGTGCCGCGCGCCCGTGCGCATGAAGTGATCGCGGGTTACACCATCATCGATGACGTCAGCGTGCGCGACTGGCAGCGTCGCGCGCAGACCATGACGCTTGGCAAATCATTCGACACGCATGGGCCGGTCGGGCCATGGATTGTTACTACCGACGAGATGTCGGACCCGCACAAGCTCGAATTGCGCACGTGGGTGAACGGCGAACTGCGCCAGCATTCGAATACCAAACATCTAATCTTCGACTGCTTCGCGCAGATCGAAACGCTCTCGACCGTATGCACCCTGCTTCCGGGAACCATCATATCGACCGGAACACCAGGTGGAGTTGCTGCCGCGATGAAGCCGCCGAAATGGCTGAAGGCAGGCGATGTCGTGAAGATTCAAATCGAGGGAATCGGCAGCATCGAGCATAAGGTGATCGAGGAGCCGGCAGACACGACCAGAATTGGATAGTCGGTCGATTACTTAGTCGATTAGTCAGTCGATTAGCAAGTTGGAGAACTGGGGGATAGCTAATGGCGATTCCTATTGAAGGCGCCTGCGATCGTAACTTCGGCATAGTCAAGGAAGCTTTCGCCGACAACTTCGAAATGACCAATGAAGTCGGCGCTTCGGTCGCGATTTACGTCGACGGCAAACTGGTCGTCGATTTGTGGGGCGGCTACGCCGACAAGGCGCGCACCAAACCGTGGACTCGCGATACCCTGGTGAATGTCTACTCGACGACCAAGGGCCTCGCCGCGATGTGCGCGCATCGCCTCGTCGATCAAGGCAAGCTCGACCTCGAAGCGCCAGTGGCGAAGTACTGGCCGGAGTTTGCGCAGGCCGGCAAAGAAAAGCTGCCGGTGAAGTACCTGCTCAGTCATCGCGCGGGATTGCCCGCCATTCGCAAGACGTTGCCGCCAGAGGCGCTGTACGATTGGAAAACCATGACCGACGCGATCGCAGCGCAGGAGCCATGGTGGGTGCCGGGCACGAAGCATGGCTATCACGCGATTACCTACGGATGGCTCGTCGGCGAAGTAGTGAGACGCGCGAGTGGGAAAACGTTAGGTACTTACTTCCGCGATGAAATAGTCAGTCCATTAGGTATTGATGCTCATATCGGACTCGATGCGAAGGATGATGCGCGAACCTCAAATATAATTCCTTCTCCGCCACCGAAGCCGGGAGAAACAAATCCGCTCGCCGCGTTGATGGCCGATCCGGAATCAATCACCTTTAAGGCGATCATGAATCCGGGCGCGGTGCTCGCGCCCGACGTCGTCAATAGCCGCGCGTGGCGCGGGATGGAATTGCCGTCGGCCAATGGTCATGCGACCGCGCGCTCGATCGCGAAGGCATACGCGGCGCTTGCGCGCGGCGGCGAGATCGACGGCTATTTGGTGTTGACGCCGGCAAGCATCAAGCGATGCTACACCGAACAGTCATTCGGCATGGACGAGGTGCTCAAGCAGAGGACGCGCGTTGGGCTTGGCTTCATGCTGTCGCAGCCGGGCGTCGAGATGGGACCGAATCCGCATACGTTCGGGCATCCGGGCGCGGGCGGCTCGCTCGGCTTCGCAGATCCGACGGCGAAAGTCGGTTTCGCATACACGATGAATCAGATGGGCGTCGATCCGCTGCTCGACCCACGCGCGGCACGCCTCTTCGAGGCCCTGTACAAGTCGCTGTAAAGGCAATTCGCATGGCACTATCGATAGAATCCGTACTCGCCCGAGAAAGCATCCGCGAAGCACTCGCCCAATATTCGATGTTGCTGGACGGCGACGGCGTGGCTCGCGACGCGCGGACCTGGGCTGACAAGCTTTTCACGACCGACGCGGTGTTCATTTCGCACTACCCGGACGGAACCGAGCAAATCCGGATCGAGGGCAGGGAAGCGATTTACAAAACGTTCGGGCGGGCAGGCTCTCCCGAAGTAGCGGGCAGGCATTTCATGGTGAACACCGTCTTCGATGAACTCACATCGACGACCGCGAAGACCCGGACCTCCGCGCTAATCCAGGTATCGAGGCGCGATCAGGAGTGCGCGAGAAAGAAAGGAATATTGAACGGCGGCGCGCCGGTGATCTCCGCGATCCTCGTGTACCACGACACCTGGGTGCTCGACGGCAGCGAATGGAAGAAAAAGCTGAGCATCCTGCGGCGGGACACCTGAAGGAGTTCGGAGCTAGTGCAGGCGAAGACCTGCATAGCGCGCGAAGTGCCGGAAATCGCGGTCACGTGTGATCAGTGGAACATCATGGTCGAGACAGCATTGAGCGATGAGTGTATCGGCCACATGAGCTTTGAGACCATGCCCGCGAAGCCTCGCGCGCAGCTCCCCCGCGCGCTCCCAGTAGCCGTCCAGAATGTCGAGCTGCGGAACTTTGCGCAGGAATCTTACCGTGTGCTCGGAAAGAGTGTGATCGCTGAGCAACTCCATCAAGACAACGCGTGGAAATGTGCCTTCTTCCGCTTGCATCGCGTTATCGATCGCCGTCACATCTCCGCCCTTCTCTCCAGAGAGGTAGGCGATCATGGAGCTGGTCTCCAACGCGATCAACGCTTATCCTCACGCAATTCCTTGAGGTCGATAGAAAATTTTACTTTGCCGCGCATTTTTCGCAGCTCGGCATACGCCTCCTTTGCCGCCAATAATTGGAGCCCCTTGCGAATAGTGTCAGTGATTCCACCTTTGGCTACGTTCCGTGCGCTAGCCAGCAGGTCACGGTCGACATGTACCGTGATTTTTTGTTCGCTCGCTTTCATGCCGTAAAATGATACCAGCAGCGGGCACCGTATTCCATTACAGTGGAACTGCGCCACCAGGCCGTCTCACGACCACACCGCCCCGGATGCGATCAGCGCGTCGCGTTCGGCGCGCGTCAGGCCGAGCAATTCGCCGAGAACATAGTCGGTATGCTCCCCGACATCGGGTGCGATGCTTCGCACCGATGCCGGCGTGTCCGACATTTTGAAGGGTATGCCCACGACGCGCGATTGCTCGCCATCCGCGCGCGTCACCGAGGCCCAATAGCCGCGTTCCTTGAGCTGCGGATCGCGCGCGCAAATGTCCGCGCCATTCGATACGACGCCCGCTGCTATTTTCGCGCGTTGCAGGATCATCATCGCATCTTCGGCGCTGCGCTCGCGCGTCCATCGCGCGAGGTGCGTATCCAATTCGGTATGATTTTTCGTCCGTAGGTATAGCGTCTGGAATTTAGCATCCGAAGTCCACGGCGGCGCGCCAATCGCATTGACGAAGCGTTCCCATTCGCCTTGCGTGCGAACCGATATCGCGATCCATCGATCGTCGTCCTTGTCGAGCGGCGCGCATCGATAGACGCCGTGCGGCGCGGCCGGACCCTCCTGCGAATTGTATTGCGGCGGCGCCTGCTCGCGATCGTTCACCGCAATATCGAGCAGCGCGGGACCGACGACGCTCACGACTGCCTCGAACTGCGAGAGGTCGACGAACTGCCCCTGCCCGGTGCGACGTTTATGGTAAAGCGCGATCAGCGCGGCGAGAGCGCCCGTGTAGCCGCCCGCCATGTCCGCATACGAGTATCCGTATCCCGCGGGCTCTTCCGTCGCCTCGGCCATCAGATGCGTGTATCCGCCGAGCGCCTGCAGCGTCGGGCCGTAGCTCACATAGCTCGCGCGCGGCCCGGTGTGCCCGAGCCCCGACATACTGATGCAGATGATGTCCGGCTTGATTTGCGCGAGGCTCGCATAATCCATCCCCCACGCCTTCATCACACGCGCGGAAAAATTGTCCATGACGAGATCGCTCTTGCGCGCGAGCTTGCGCGCAAGTTCGACTCCCTCCGGATGCGACATGTTGATCGCGACGGACAACTTGTCGCGATGCAGTTCGCATAGCAGGCCGCGCTTGCGATCGCCGATTTGCGGCGGCACCTTGCGCTCAACCTTCACCACTTCGGCGCCCTGGTCCGCGAGGATGCGCGTCGCTACCGGACCGGCAACCACCCACGTGAAATCGAGCACGCGCACGCCGTTAAGCGGCAGTGGTCTCGCCGAAAGCATCAGATCACTCCCTCCGCGCGCAACGCCGCTATCTCATTCGGATCGATTTGCAACTCCTCGCGCAAAATCTCGCCGGTGTGCTCGCCGAGCAGTGGTGGACGCCGATACGCGCGCCACGGCGTGCCATTAAAAAGATACGGCGCGCCCGGATACAGCACGCTGCGGCCGAGTTCCGGATGCTCGACCTCCGCGAAAAATCCGCGCTCTTCGAGTTGCTCGTCGTCGAATAGCGCCTCGGGCCGGCGCACGATCGCGTAGGGCTGGCGCAGCAGTTGCGCGCGCTCGAGTAGCTCGTCGCGATCGTAATCTTTGACCCATTCGTCGAGCACGTCGAACAAGTGCTCAGCGTTTTGTGCGCGATACAGGACGTCGTTCCACTTCGCGTCGACGAGGTCCTGCGCCTTGCCATCGCCGTTAACCCATTCGATGAGCGAGGTCCAGTCACCCAGCGTGCAATGCATGATGTAGCCGTCACGGCATTTGCCGACGCGAAAGAAACGGCTCCAGTGCAACGTCCCGCGCCGCGGCTCGATCTGACCTTGCGCGAAATAACTTCCCGAGACGTGCTCGACCGCCGAATGCGTCGCCTCCTGCATACTGAGGTCGATCCAATTGCCCTCGCCGGTAACATCGCGAGCCAGTACTGCTGTCATCGCAGCGATCGCGCCGTAGTACGACGACGAATGATAGGCCTGCAGTCCGAGCGGCCGCACCGGAGGACGTCCGGGAGAGCCGTTGACATAGAGCATGCCGGCGAGCGCCGTGATAACAGTGTCGTCCGCGACGAAATCGCGATAGGGACCGGTCTGCCCGAACGGCGCGATCGAAAGAAGTATCAGCGCGGGGTTGATGCGATGAAGCTGCTCCCATCCGAGTCCCATCGAGGCGATCTCGCCGGGCGCGAAACTTTCGATGACGATATCGGCGGAGCGCGCGAGCGCCAGCAGTAACTCGCGTCCGCGCGGATGAGTGATATCGAGCGTCAGCGATCGCTTGTTGAGGTTGTAGAACCAAAACCACAGGCTCCGATCATGATGCGGCAAATCATTATAAAAGGGGCCGATGCGGCGGCCGGCGTCGCCCGCGGGAGGCTCGACTTTGATGACATCGGCGCCCATGTCGGCCAGCAACCGAGCGCACAGATGCGCGCGGTAGGTGCTGAGGTCCAGCACCCGGAGGCCATTCAGCGCGCTGGGCGTGGTCACGAGACTACTTCTTCAGCGTCGAATGCTTGTCCAGTTCGCGCATCGAGAAGGCGGTCAAATCCATCGTCGGATCGACTTCCTGCAAGACCTCGCCATGCGGGCCAGTGCGCGCGCCGCCGCGAACGCGGATGGTCTCGAAGGTGTCCTGATTGACCCACCTTACCCCGTAGACGTTGGGTTTGGCCTGCTGGTCGTCATCTTCGATACGCGCGGCAGGCCCGGCTTTATCGAAGTAGGTAACTTTTTTGAGTGCCATGGTGAACTTCGAATGATATGGGCCTGGTGGCATCTTTTCAAATGCGCAAACGGCATGCGATAGGAGTTCTACTATGCCGGACGATCTGGAGTTTTTGCGCATCGATATCGAATCGATGTTCGTGCTCTCGGCGACGGGTCGCATCGAATGCGTAAACGATCCCGGCCGCACGATCGCGCCGCGAATGTTTTTCGCCGGATGTCCACACGGCAACCTCGCGCGCGTGCGCCACGACCTCGATGATGAGGTCGCGGCAAAGTTGCTCGCCATCGCCGCGGATGAACCTCCATGGCGCGATCCGTGGGCATTGCCACAATGTATCGGAAAACTTCTCGATGTTTTGTCGGGCACGCCGTTCGCGATCGGGCCGGCATCGAGAGTTCCACTGACCGTCGCGCCACATCTCATCTGACCAGCTTCCCATCATTTGAAATACGAGCATCCGGCGACGATCGAATCGGATAAGTTCGGCGCCAATGCTCACCACGATTCTCCGGGACTCGATAGTGGGATTTATCAACAGGACAGCGGCTCTGGCGACAGAAAAATGAACCGATCGTTACCGTAAGTTAAGCCGGCTATCATACCGCCGAAACAAGCTTGGGGCATTTTGCCTCTCTCGCAGACTCATTTAGAGAGGAGGCACGCGATGACGAAGCTTTGGAGAATCAGAAGTGTTCGATGGGTATTCAAACTGGGGATAGTCGCGGTGATAGGTCTCTCCAGCGCATCGGCGCTGGCTAACGGTGGATTTGTTCTTTTTCTACCCGGCAACCTCGTGATCAGCCGCAGCGTCTATGACAACAAACCAGGCAACGTAACAGTAGGTGAAACGCTGCCGGTCGGCTGCGTCCCCAACAAGAAGAACAAGGTCACTTGCGGCAGCGCGACCAACAACGGCACCTATCCGCAGGTCTTCAATAACGACTTGGTCGATGCCAGCTTCGGTATCACCTCAAAGATCTTTCTCGATCAGATAAGTCCGTTCGGCTTCAATCTGGGAAGTTTGGAAGTGCCGAACAACACCGACTTCAAAAGTCCAGCCGGACAAGATCAGTTGGTGACCAGCTTCAGCTCGAAATCAGAGGTAGCGCTGAATCTCTCCACCGACCGCCGGCATCTAACCTTCATGGGCTATGTTTCCCCGATCGATATGCTGGATGTTTCCAACTCCAACACGCCTCTCGTCATCGATCCGACTGATCCGGTACCGCAGACGGTTTACCGCGCCGTCGCGCAACTCGATGCCCTCGGGCAATTCCACTTCACGGAAACCAACGCGTACAGCGGCAATA
This sequence comes from Binataceae bacterium (SeqCode), assembly GCA_035294805.1. Lineage (GTDB taxonomy): Bacteria > Desulfobacterota > Binatia > Binatales > Binataceae > DATGKG01. Next base: position 11,775 of record DATGKG010000190.1, read on the forward strand.
ACGGGCGTGCGGCCATCCTCAATAGCCAGCAGGACGTGTTTTATACGGCAGGGAACGCCGGTAATGGGAGCGGAACTCAGCCGACCGGTATCATTCTCGGAGCGGGTGCTCAGATCATCACGCCGTTGTTCGAGCCAGAGTCGCTTCAGACCCCTGCTCTTCCAACCCCGGTCGGGAGCTTCAATATCACTCAGCTCGGCGACACTGCGGATAAGGTCGGCAAAGACACCAACTTCCGGGGGCTGACGATTTTCAACAACGTCGTCTATTTCACCAAGGGCAGCGGCGGTAACGGCGTCAATACCGTCTACTTCATCGATACCACTGGCAAAGCATGCCCTGCCACGGGCGTGGGTCTACCTCAGCCAGGCGCCGCGCTGCCGGACACGGGGATCGCCTACGATCCGACGGTGCTGCAGACCGAGGGCGTGACTCCTTACAACATGTGCATTCTGAAGGGCTTCAATACCGATCTCGCCGCCAACACCACTGACATCTTTCCCTTCGGAGTCTGGTTCGCCAACGCAAATACGATGTACGTCGCGGATGAGGGCGACGGCTATGCGGGCGGTCTCGACCTCGATACGCATGCGGCCGGACAATCAAACGCGGGACTGCAGAAGTGGATCTTTGATTCCAGTATCGGCGCCTGGAAAATGGCGTATGTCCTGCAGAACAATTTGGGACTGGGCGCAACCTACACAGTTTCCGGCTACCCGACGGGATTGAACCTCGCAACCTGCGTGGTAGCGACCGGGCAACCCAATCCGAACAACTGCCCGGTGAGCAAGAGCTTGAGCGTCGCGGCCTCCGCGCCCGATGGACTGCCGTGGGCGCCGGCAACCGATGGTCTACGCAATATCACCGGCGTAGTCAGCTTCGACGGAACGGTGACGATCTATGGAATAACCTCCACCGTGAGCGGAGGCGGAGATCAGGGGGCCGATCCCAACAAGCTGGTCGTGATAACGGACTTCCTGCGCGCGACCACTCCTCCGCCGTTCGCAAGCTTCCACACTTTACGCAGTGCCGGCTTCGCCGAGGTCCTACGCGGCGTATCCTGGACGCCGGACTTCTTCTAGGAACGCATTTTCCCGAGATATAAGGTGGGTGGTGTCCGACTTTGAATGGGGCACCACCCGCGTTCCTGCTGGGGGGAGTCTGGATGCCCGAGCGTTGTTCTTCAGCACGTCGCGCTCGAATTGCTCCTCGCAGCGCGTCACTGCCCGCTTCAGCCTGCGGATGATTGGCGCCAGCTTTGGCATTGGCTGAGCGCGAACGGCCGACACTCGCACAGAACGAATGCCTAAGTTAATCTGATCCCCTCAACATCATTCTAATGACGCGGCGCATCGAGGGCCGCGTCGCGCGGGCATTCAGTGGCAGAAACCGATTACAAAGCGACATTGCAACTTCCCAAAACCGATTTCCCGATGAAGGCGAACCTGCCGAAGCGGGAACCCGAGACCCTCAAGAAGTGGGATGAGCTGGAACTTTATGCGCGCTTGATGGAAACGCGTAAGGACGCGCCCACTTGGATTCTGCATGACGGGCCGCCCTATGCGAACGGGCGCGTGCACCTCGGCACCGCGCTCAACAAGATTCTCAAGGACTTCGTGGTGCGCTCGCGCTCGATGCTCGGCAATCGCTCGCCGTTTGTCCCCGGATGGGACTGCCACGGCATGCCGATCGAGCATAAGGTGTCACGCGCGCTGGGGCCCAAGGCGCGCACCATGCCGAAGCTCGAGCTGCGCAAGCTCTGTCGCGCGGAAGCCGAGAAGTGGA